>CAYGNV010000025.1:5159-10738 GCA_964351355.1 uncultured Smithella sp. | reverse complement strand
ACGGTTGAACCCGGTCTCTATTATCCCGGCCTGTGGGGCGTTCGCATTGAGGACACGGTTTTTGTGAAAGAAAGTAGTTGCGAAATAATTACAAAGATGAATAAAAAGCTCATCATCATTAAATAAATTTTGAGGTTATGCTGTTATGAAGGTATTTCCAGAAGACCTACTTTACAGTCGTGAACATATTTGGGTGCGGGTTGACGGGGATATGGCTACGCTGGGGATTACGGATTACGCGCAGGAAAGCCTGGGAGAAATCCTGTCTATAGAATTTCCTGAAATCGACACGTGCGTGGAACGTGACGAAGCTTTTGGCTCTATTGAATCCACCAAGGCGGTTGTGGATCTGATTGCTTCGGTCAGCGGGACGATTGTCAGCGTCAACGAAGACATTCATGACGACATCGGCATCATCAACAGCGATCCTCATGATACCGGTTGGTTGGTTATCATTGAGATGGATGATATGGAGCAACTGGATGAGCTTCTGGATGCGGCAGGTTATCATGATTTTATCATGCAGCAGCAAGCTGACTGAAGCCTTCTTATGACATGGCGGTTACTCAATTATCGGTCAAACAGCGCCTTCGAAAACATGGCCATCGATGAAGCTGTTTTTCAAGAAACCATAAAAAATAAAAGACCGCCGACGCTACGTTTCTATGGTTGGCGCCGGCCGGCCGTCTCTATCGGCTATTTTCAGAGATTGAAAGACGAAGTCAATTTTAACCGGTGCCGATTGTCCAGCGTTGATATTGTCCGCCGGATAACGGGGGGGAAAGCCGTTTATCACCGCGATGAAATTACCTATGCACTTGCGGCTGGAAATTCGGAAAAGCTGTTTCCTGATACGATTATCGGGACGTACGAAATAATCAGTCTTTGTCTGGCGCATGGCTTATCTGAGCTGGGGATCAAGGCTCATCTGGCGAAAGCCGGATCATACGCCTCAGGCAAAAAGCCGGATAGGATGTCCTGCTGTTTTTCCGAACCGTCCGGCAATGAACTGCTGGTCGGCGGCAGAAAAATTTGCGGCAGCGCGCAAATGCGGGCGCACGGTGGTTTTTTGCAGCACGGATCGCTGCTGATGACATTTGATCCGGTTGAAACCGCCGCCTTGATCCTGACGGCGCAGGCGACCGACCCGACCGAAAAACTCAGACGTTCCGTCACGGCCGTGAATGAGGTGATTCCTTCGCCTGTCAGCGCAGAGACTCTCTGCGCGGTTTTGCAAAAGGGTTTTATCGACGAATTAGGCATTGGCCTCTCAGAAGGGCTGTTAACGCCTGCCGAAAAGGCATTGAGCAGTCAACTGGTCAAGAAATATGAAAGCGACGCCTGGAATTGGGAACGAAAAAGGGACGCATTTAAATCAGGTTAATTGGTATGATGATTTTAAAGGATTTGGTAGCGGACGCAATTTATCAGCAGAGCGGCTATAAGGCTCCTGTGCATTCCGGCGCAATCAAAATGGATGCCAATGAAAATCCATTTCGCTTGGAAGAGCCCTTAAAAAGAAAGCTGATGGAAGAGCTCAAAAAAGTTGAACTCAACCGTTATCCCGACGCCGGTAATCCCGAATTGCGGGCAAGGTTGGCTAAATACTATGGTGTTGATCAGGATAGGGTCATGCTGGGTAATGGTTCCGATGAGCTTATTCAAATCATTTGCCTGACCATGAAAGGCAAGATCAGCGGTGTGATGGCGCCTTTTCCGACTTTTGTGATGTACAAAATTATTGCCCTCAACGCCGGACAAAAGGTGGCGGAAGTCCCGCTGGATGAAAATTTTGATCTCGATCTTGACGCCATGTTGGGGAAGGTCAGCGCCGGGTTTCCGTCTTTGATTTTTTTAAGTTATCCCAACAGCCCCACGGGAAATTTATTTGATCGGGATAAAATAGAGACCCTGATTAAAAAAGCACCGGGTCTGGTTGTTGTGGACGAAGCCTATGGAGCTTTTTCCGGTCAGACGTTGCTGCCTCTGACCAAGAAATACGATAATTTGCTCATCTTAAAGACATTGTCCAAGCTGGGAATGGCTTCGATTCGTCTGGGCTTTCTTCTTGGCCATCCGGAGGTTGTGGGGCAACTCAATAAAGTTAGATTGCCTTATAATGTTAATGCCCTGTCGCAACTGACCGCCAATTTTTTTCTGGATAATATTAATGAATTTGACCGGCAAGTCGATGACATTGTGTATCGGCGCGAGGAGCTTTTTGCCGGTTTAAAGAAGATCACCGGAATTACGCCACATCCATCACAGGCTAATTTTATTTATTTTAGTTGCAATTTTGATTCGGATCGCATATATGCAAATCTCGCTGCGCAGGGTATCATGGTGAAAAATTTGAATATGCCGCCGCGAATGACAAATTGTATGCGGGTAACCGTGGGAAATCACCAGGAAAATGAGACTTTTTTAAAGGCTTTGCAAAGGGTGGTTTTCGAGCAGGGAGCGTGATTTAAAACGTATTGAAAATTCAGGGGTAGTTGACGGCGCAAGATGATTCTGCTTGTGTCGTGCTGCCCTTTTTTTGTGTTTAAGCCGTTGTTCAATAATAACTGTAAAATTTTAATATCATAACCGGCATAAGGGGCCGTAACGAAATGGACAGAAATGTAACAGTTATTTCTTAACGGCCCCTAAAAGTCAAAAATGACATAAATATTATTACACGCGTAACAATTAATGAGGAGGAATAAAATTGGAAGTAAAAGTCATTGATAACGATGTGGAGAAGGCTCTCAAAATTCTGAAAAACAAACTTTCGAAAAGCGGATTATTCAAGGAATTGAAAGTTCGCCGGGCGTATGAGAAACCTTCGGTCAAAAAGAAGAGAAAAACCATCGAAGCGCGACGCAGACTGGCCAAGGTTCAACGACGCCGCACCAATTAACATTTTGCTGAATAAAAGATCAACGCTCTTTGTGTCCCCCGCTCGCGTGACCTTCAGGTTAGGCGGGGGTGGTGCGAAGCGCCGGGGGTGGTGGGTTTAATACAAGGAAATGACCAGCATGGAAAAGCAATATCTTATCGATGCATTATCCAGGGAAGAATCGTGGCGGATCTTTCGCATCATGGCGGAATTTGTAGAATCCATCGAGGTTCTTTCGAATGTCCATAATGCCGTGACTATTTTTGGGTCGGCCCGTGTCAAACCCGACGATAAGTACTATCAAATGGCGGAAAAGCTGGGACAGCTTTTAGCTAAAAATGGATTCCCTGTCATTACCGGTGGCGGTCCCGGAATTATGGAAGCGGCCAACAAAGGCGCGGCGGAAGCGGGCGGTCAATCCATAGGACTGAACATTAAGCTGCCTTTCGAGCAGAAACCCAACCCCTATGCCAATCTTCAACTTGATTATAAATATTTTTTCATCCGCAAGGTCATGTTTGTTAAATCTGCTGTCGCTTATGTGATTATGCCGGGTGGCTACGGAACCATGGACGAGCTTTTTGAAGCATTAACCCTGATCCAGACCAGGCGAGTAAGAAGCTTTCCCTTAATCCTGATGGGTCGTGAATACTGGCAGGGCTTGTTGGATTGGCTGCAAAACAGCATGTTGCAAAAAGACATGATCCTCCCCTATGATCTCGAGATGATTCAAATTATTGACGAACCTGAAGACGTCGTAAAGCATATCAAGAAATACGTCATCGTTTAAACTCCCAATATTTCTCCTCCATGAGAGTCATCTATGACCCTGGAAAAAACGATCATTGACTTAAAAAAGGGAAAAGTTGCGCCTTGTTATCTTTTGTATGGTGAAGAAGAATATCTGATCCAGGAAGCGCTTCATCAAATACTGGATATTCTCATGCCTCCGGCCGATCGCGATTTCGGCCTTTTCCTTCTCGACGGCGAAAATACGGATTTTGACCTTCTGAAGGATCATCTTCTGGCGTCGTCGCTTTTAGGCGGCCCCAAAGTGGTTGTGGTCAAGAACACAACGATTTTTCAGTCCCGCGAAAATCTGAGCGACCTGATCCAAAAAATCCGGAACAACATCGAAGAATATCCAGATAAAGCCGCCAAATATTTCATGACCTTTCTGAAAATTTCCGGGTTTGCCTGGGAAGACATGCAGGGCGCCGGATGGCAGAAGATCACCGATGAACAATGGCGCAAAGCCGTGGAGGAAGATTCAGGGGACGACCGCAACAAGTGGCTGCCGCGGGTGATTGAAATTTGTACCAGACGGGGATGGACATCCGGCAGCGTTACCGACCCATCCGAGCAATTTGAAGCACTCCTTACGCAGGGCCTTCCGGCGGGCAATTGTTTAATTCTGACAGCCGAAGCGGTTGACAAAAGAAAAAAGATTTTCAAAGTGATCGATAAAGCAGGGATTATTTTACACTTTGGTGAGATTAAGGGGGAGGCCGCCACAAGAGAAACGCTCAAGCTCGAAGCGCAGAAATTGCTGATTCGGTGCGGGAAAAATCTGGCCCCTGCGGCCTGGATCGCGCTGGGGAAAAAGACAGGGTTTCAGTTGCGTCCTTCTTTAAATGAGTTACAAAAGCTCATATCGTTTGTCGGCGAGCGGTCTGTTATTGAAGAAAAGGATGTCGAAGCCGTCGTCGGCAAGACCAGGGAAGATTCGATCTTTGATTTAACAACAGCGCTCGCAGAAAAAAATGCGCAAGCCGCGCTTTCGGCCCTGAAAGCCCTGTTGGATCAGGGTATGCATCATTTAATGATTCTGACGATGATCAGCCGCGAAATCCGCCTGCTTTTGCAGGCGTCCCTGCTGGTTCGCTCAGGAAAACTGCCCAGACTTAACCCGAATATGGATTATGGCTCGTTTCAGAAAAAGATCTATCCCGCTGTGGCGGGACTGGCGCCGGACGTCTCCCGCAAGGATGATTTGCTGGTCAATAAGCATCCCTTTGTTATTTACAACTCGTTGCGCAATTGCAGCCGGTTTTCTTACCCTGTCCTCGTGAACTATCTTGATGATCTGCTGGATATGGACCGCGCCATGAAATCTTCGGCCACGGACCCGCAGATTCTACTGGAGCGTTTTCTGATCAAAGCCTGCGCGCAGTGACGGGCATCCAATAATCATGGCAGCGCTGTGGTGAAAAAGAAAAGCCGGCCCAAAGCCGGCTTTTCCAGAAATAATTTAAAATGAATGTAGTGAAGATATAGTTGACAATGAATATTTTTTTGTTAGAATAAAAAATAATTCAATAATATAGACAAAATCCAGATTAAGGAGTGAAGAAATGAACCAACTCACCATGAAAAAGGCTTTTCGATCATTCTTTATATTGATATTTTGTATGCTAATACTTACCGGTCTTAGTGGATGCGGAAATAGTCCGGATGGCACAAGCACTACAACGAATCCGGTAACGGGATACAGCATCACCTTAACGGCAGATCTGGCCTCCCTGGAGGCAGGTAGTAGCACCGTTGTTACGGCTACAGTCACGGACGGCGCTGGTAAGTCCGCCAGCGGGCAGCCTGTGACCTTTACGATACCTATCAACAACAGCGGCTCAACCCTAACCACAATCGGTGGGGCTACAGGCGCCAACGGCAAGGCTGTGGCTGTTTACACAGCAGG
>CAYGNV010000025.1:0-5059 GCA_964351355.1 uncultured Smithella sp. | reverse complement strand
CAATCGGTGGGGCTACAGGCGCCAACGGCAAGGCTGTGGCTGTTTACACAGCAGGTTTGACCAACCCCGCAGCTAGCGTTCAGGATACGATCCGGGCCAGCGTCACCGGATCAGACAGCGCGATAGTTATCACCCGAACAGCGAGCGCTTACATACCGCCGCTAGGAAACCAAATAACCTTAGCGGCAGATGTGATATCTCTGGCGGCAGTGCAGAACAGCATTCTCACGGCCACAGTTAGGGACGGTTCGGGTAATCCCGTCAGCGGGCAGACGGTGACTTTCACTCTTTTCATCAATAGCAGCACTGCAAGTCTTACACCATCATCTGGTATTGTGACCACGGATGCCAGCGGCAGGGCCGGTTTAATTTACACAGCAGGTTCGACCAACCCCACATCTAGCGTTCAGGATACAATCCGGGCCAGCGTTACCGGTTCTACTGGATTTGTCATCATCACTCGAACGGCAAGCGGTGCCACGCCGCCGCCTGGATACCGACTGACCCTCACGGCGACGCCTGTGTCTCTTGCCGCCAATGCGAATAGTGTTCTTGTAGCCAAGGTCATCGATAACGCCTCCGGAGGTGATGCGTCAGGGGTTACGGTAACATTCGCCATTCCCCCAGCACTTAACAAGAGCGGAGCAATCCTGACCGACATCAGGGCAACCACAGACGCTCAAGGTTATGCTATAGCCACATACACGGCGGGAAACAACACGCCCAGTTTGAGCATCCAGGACGTTGTTACCGCAAGCGTTACCGGCTCGTCCGGTGCAGAAATCATCACGCGGTTGCCCACTGTGGGTACGGGTAACAGGATTCTCTCATTCACGCAAGACCCGGTTACCTTACCGATAGCGAGGGCAGGTGTCGTCATCATGAAGGTGAAAGTGACCACAGATAACCTGGCTTCGCCGGTCGCAGGTGAAACCGTTACGTTCTCCATAATCTTGGGAAGCGGTACCATCCAAAATCCTTCTGGTGTTATAGGTAATCCTCGTAATGTTTTAACAGACCACAACGGCGAGGCATATGTCATCTTTACGCGAACAGCGGCCAGTCCTGGTGAAACCGTTATCAGGGCGCAGATTCCGGGTACGATCAACGGCGGAGATGCGGCCAGCATTGTTTACTGGTAGGGAATGAAGTAATACAAGGAAAGCCGGCTTTTGGCCGGCTTTCCTTGTAAATTATTTAAATGTATTTTGACAAGTGGTTAAAAGTCTTGATAGTGATGATTAAAGAAAAAATATAGTTGATGACTGACTTTCCGGATAAATTATGATCCTGACCATCTATTGCCTCCTTCCCTAAAGTTTGCGAATTTTTTCCTGAGCGTGTCGTTGTGCGCGCGAGAGTCTGCGGGCGGGGCCTTTTTTGTTGACGGGGTGGTCGTCTTCTTCCTCATCGTCATCTTTTTGGTCCGGGGATTCGTAATCGGCCGGCGCTGCCAATAACTTATTAACAATGGATTCAAACTCAAGCGATGACAGTGTTGCTTTGCCTCTGCGAGCCGCGAAGGAAACAATTTCACGATCGGAGGAGACCACCAGGATTTCTTCATCAGCGGATGCTGTAATTTTTTTGATAACGTCATCGGCCTTTACGCCCCGGCTGGAGTAAATGATGTGAATGCCCGAAGTATAGTCCCGTTCTTCCATGGGCGAGCCGTTGACCCAGCCGTCAAAGACGACGGTGATGGAATGACCTTTCCGCCTGCGGTAATCGGCAAGCCAGTCAATCAGAGCCTTGCGTCCCGCTTCGAGACTTTGCCGTTCAAAGCGCCGCAGGTCAACGGACTGCCGGATCAGGTTATAGCCGTCAATTAAAATACGCATGGCGGAATTGTGACATATTGTTGATTCATATTCAAGAAAAAGGATACGGTATTTTTCTTGACTTGATGGTTGTCGGTCTGTTACCGTCCACGGACATTGGCGGCTTCAAAACGGGAACAGCCTGCTTGACAATAAATGACAATAAATGATTGGGAGGTTTGTATGGAAATTAAAAAAATATGTGTGTTGGGCGCGGGCCTGATGGGCAATGGTATCGCGCAGATTTGCGCCACGGCAGGATATGATGTGACCCTCAGAGACATTGAACAAAAATTCATCGACGGCGGCATGAACACGATCAAAAAGAACCTGAGCCGCGATGCGGAAAAAGGCAAGATCACCCAAGAGCAGATGAATGCGATTCTGGGAAGAATCAAGCCGACGCTGGATTTAAAAGAAGCCGCTCAGGATGCCGATGTTGTGGTCGAAGTGGTCATTGAGTTGATGGATCTGAAGAAAAAAGTCTATGCGGAACTCGAAGCGATTGTTCCTTCGCACTGTCTGTTTTTCACCAATACATCGGGCCTCAGCATTACGGAAATGGCCGCGATTACGAAAAGGCCGGAACGTTTCATCGGCACCCATTTTTTCAATCCCGTTCCGGTGATGCGTCTTTTGGAAGTCATCCGCGGTCAGCAAACCTCGGACGAGACGGTGGAAATCGCTAACGCCTGGGGCAAGAAAATCGGCAAGGAAGTTGTGATGGTGAATGAAGCGCCGGCGTTTGTCGTGAATCGTATTTTGTGCTCCATGATCAACGAAGCTTTCTTTGTCCTGGATGAGGGCCTGGCAAAACCGGAGGACATTGACAAAGCCATGCAGTTGGGCTGTAACCACCCCATCGGACCCTTGGCGCTGGGCGACCTGATCGGTCTGGATACTCAGCTTAGGATCTGTGAAGGCATGCACCGCGAGCTAGGCGATAAATACCGCCCGTCGCCGCTTTTGCGGAAACTAGTTCGCGCCGGCAATCTGGGGCGCAAATCCGGTCGCGGCGTCTATGACTACAGCAAGAAATAGTTCGATTTTGAAAACATATTGCGGCGGCCACCCCTTCATATCCTCCGCTGGCGGAGGTGTCACGTGAGTAGTGACGGAGGATGAAATTACGGCCGCATCAAAAACGACCACCCCCTCATCCCCCGCCAGCGGGGGACAATACCCCAAACCCTTCTGTGGAGGACATTAAAAACAGGGAAAGCAATCTTGCTTACCAAGACCAATAGTCTATTCCTTTTAAAATCCATTTTATCCCATAGGGATAACAGGTTTATAGAAATACATACCCAAAAGCAATCTACGGCCCCATCGGGGTCGCACGTATGTTGGCACAATGTGCTATAGACGTGGAACCCCTTCGGGGTTTATAAACCTTACCCAAAAGGTTTAAACAAAGTGTTGATTTAGAATTGGAATAAGGAATCAGGCCTGATTTGCCGCAGCTTTCAGTGCGGCGATGGTCTTCGTGTAATCGGCTGTTCCGAAAACCGCCGCGCCCGCAACCAGCACATCCGCTCCCGCCTGGGCGATGGAAGCAATGTTTTGAAGATTAACCCCGCCGTCCACTTCCAGTAAAGGTTTTTGCGGCAGCTTCGCCAGCATCGAACTGGCGCGCCTGATTTTAGCCAGAGTGTTCTTGATAAATTGCTGCCCGCCGAATCCGGGGTTGACCGACATAATAAGCACGAGATCGATGTCCGGAAGAATCTCCTCAATTTGAGAAAGCGGGGTTGCCGGATTCAAAGACACGCCCGCCTTTTTCCCCGCCTTTTTAATGAGCTCAACGGTGCGGTGAAGATGACGGGCCGCTTCTACATGAACGGTAATATAATCCGCGCCTGCGGCGGCAAAGGATTCGACATAGCTGTCCGGATTCTTGATCATCAGGTGCACGTCAAAAGGAAGCTTCGTGGTCTTGCGCAAGGCGGCGATTATTGCTGGCCCCATCGTAATATTGGGGACAAAGTGTCCATCCATGACGTCCACGTGAATCCAGTCCGCGCCGGCCTTTTCCACCGCAGAAATTTCCAAGCCCAGCCTTCCGCCGTCGGCGGAAAGAATGGAAGGGGCAATCAGTTTCATGGAATATGTCTCCTTGTCGTTACCATTTAAATATACTAATGACTTGCCGCTGTCAATCTAAAGAAGGTTGAAGACTGAAGGCTGGTCGTAGCTCGTAGCTCATCGTCTATCGCCTTTCTCCTTGACACAAACGTTGAAAAAATTGAAGATGCGCGCATGAGCATTCTCTATAACATTCTTTTGCTGATTGTCGCGATTCCGGGGCTTTTATATTTTTTACTCAAGATGCTTCTTACGGGTAAATATCGTCACAGTTTTTTCCAAAAACTCGGCACCCGACAAAAACATCTTTTGGCTGACATCCCGGCAGGCAAGCGGGTCTGGATTCACGCGGTATCCGTCGGCGAAGTAACCGCTGCCGCGCCAATCGTAACCGCTATAAAAAAGCTCAGGCCGGAGATGCGGATCATTTTTTCAACGTCCACGGAAACCGGTCAGGGTATGGCGCACAGTCTGGTAACCGGTGCGGATGCCTTTATTTATTTTCCGTTGGACATCCCATTTGCTGTCAATAAAATGATGAATCTTGTCCGTCCGGATGTCTTTGTTCTGGTGGAGACGGAACTCTGGCCGAATTTTCTGGCCGCCTGCCGCAGGCGAGGCATTAAGGTTGCGATAGTTAATGGCCGGATTTCCCCCCGCTCTTTTATGAAATATTGCCGCACTCGTTTTTTCTGGAAACCGGTCTTGCGTAATATAGACGAGGCAGGGATGATTACGGATATTGATGCGGCCAGGATCAAGCAGGTCGGCTTGAGCGGCTTTAAGATTAGGGTGCTGGGCAACGCCAAATATGACGCTCTTGCAGCGATGGCCTCATCCGCTCTGCACGATGACATCGCCCGACGCTTTAATGTTCGCAAAGATGAAAAATTTCTGGTTGCCGGAAGCACGCACCCGGGCGAAGAAAATGTTGTTATTCAAGTATATCGAGAACTGCTTGCGCGTTATCCGGAATTCAGATTAATTCTTGCGCCGCGACATATTGAACGAACCAGAGATGTGATTAGTCTTCTACGACAGGCGGACTTAAATGAGATGATCACCGTCACCGAGATCAATAGCGGGCGCCCTCGTCATAATGAAAAAGTGATTGTTGTCGATGCGATCGGCGAGCTCTTTAAGGTTTATTCTCT
>CAYGNV010000024.1:13991-18537 GCA_964351355.1 uncultured Smithella sp. | reverse complement strand
GAAAATGTTCATAAAATGGTTAAATTCATGATACCTGAGATAAAAGAACAGATCGCTGAAAATGATGTTGGCAATAAAATAACGGGGAATAAGATACATTTCAATTTCCCTTCCGGAGCAGATCTGCAAAAAGTTAAGAATATCGATATCGATCATCAGACGGAAGATCTGATCGTTGCGATGGTTATTGAAGAATTAAAAAGCAAGAGGTCTTTAATTGTCTCTCTGGCAGAAGATGATTTACTGCAACTCGTTGGCGATTCCACGGCAGCATCCATGTGCGAGATGGCAGCAACTCATTTAAAAAAGTGACTCATGGATCTTTGGGTTTAAAACATTTTATGCAAGTAGTATCGGCTGAAGCCGGCCTGCTCCAATCAAGAGGAAAAGACAGTTTTTTCATCCAAGGGAGGAATGCTCATTGAAGTATTTAGTAATCTCGGGAAATCCATGCTGTAACAGAAATCACATGGATCAATACATCGACAGGTTTCTCGACGGGATAAAGGCAGCCGGACATGAGGTCCAGTTGATTGTCCTCAGGGATAAGGAAATAAAGCCATGTACGGGTTGCTTCAACTGCTGGGTCAAGACGCCGGGCCATTGTATGATCCGGGATGATGGAAATGAAATAGCCAGGCAATACATAGCATCAGATCACGTAATTCTTGTGTCACCTCTGATCATGGGCTTTTTGAGTTCGCTTTTGAAAAACACCATGGACAGGATCATTCCCCTGGTCCACCCGCATCTCGAGGATGTAACCGGCGAAGTGCATCATAAGAAGCGGTATGACAAGTACCCGCTCATTTCATTCCTGCTGGAGAAGGAATCATTCACGGATGCCGAGGATATAGCCATCGCGACCGGCATTTTCCAGAGGCAAGCCGTCAATGTAAGATCATCACTGGGTTTTGTCCGATTTACCGAAACGCCTGTGGAGGAGCTTCTTCATGCGATTAACATTCATTAACGGTTCCCCGCGGGGAAATAAAAGCAACACCGAGAGACTCATGGATCATTTTATCAAAGGCTTTCTGGAGACTGAAGGCAATATCTGTGAAATGGAATACCTGACCAAGAACAGGCGCGACCTCACAGCTCTTGCAGAGAAATTCGCGGCAGCAGAACATGTGATCGTCGGCTTTCCGCTCTATGTTGACGCTATGCCCGGCAGTGTAAAAGAATTCTTCGAAACACTTCAGCCCTATATGGGAAAAGAGAACAATCCTGCCCTGGGTTTTGTCATACAATGCGGTTTTCCCGAGACGTCGCACCTCCGGTATGTTGAAAGGTACTGTGAGAAATTCTCGCGCAGGATGAACTGCCGTTATTTGGGCTCCATGTTGAAAGGCGGTTGCGAAGGACTTGATGTTCAGCCCGCTTTTCTGACCGACAAATACTATCAGTATTTTTATCAGCTCGGTGCGGAATTCGGGAAGACCGGGCAATTCGAGGGGACCATCCTGGAAAAACTTGCCCGGCCGGAACACCTGAAAGCCGAGCATCTGGCGCAGGTTATCCCTTTTATCAATCAGGCCCTGTGGGATGCCCAAATGGAAAAGAACGGCGTCTTAGACAGAAGCTTCGACAAACCCCTCATGCCGTGACAGCGTCATGTCCCCGGGAGAAGGCATTCAATTGCTCGAAAAAAGAACTAACCAGGGGCTGGCTTGATGATCTGAAATCTCATCAGATTCCAGTCAATGTTTATACCCTGAATGACGATATTCCCATGAAGCGGCTGATTACGCTGGGTATCAGTGGCATTTTTACCAACAAACCGGACCTTTTAAAAAGTGTGCTGGAGGATTTTCGGTGGAAGCGGGGGGTGAAGGGTGAAGGGTGAGGGGTGAGAAAGTATCGATGGAAGAAAATGTGGTCTTAAAAGAAAAAATGACTTCCGCGCCGCGCAGCCCCGGCGTTTATCTTATGCAGGACGCACAGCAGAAGGTGATCTATGTGGGCAAGGCCAACGATCTGAAAAGCCGTGTCGCCTCTTATTTTACCGGCCGCGATACGCGGCCGATGGCGCCGTTTTTAATGGCCCGGGTCAACGATATCGATTTCATCGCGACCGCCACTGAAAAAGAGGCGCTGATTCTCGAGAACAATCTCATCAAAAAACATCGTCCCCGTTACAATGTCATATTGCGCGACGACAAAACCTATTATCATTTATCTCTTGATCCGGCGGAAAAATATCCACGCCTGCAACTGGTCCGCAAAAGACTCCATAACACGGCGCTCTATTTCGGTCCGTACCCGTCGGGATTGGCCGCCAGGGAAACACTGCGTTTTGTTTTGCAGGTCTTCCCGCTGCGCACCTGCCGCAACCGGGATTTCCAACTGAGAGCCAGGCCGTGCCTGGAATATCAAATCGGACGATGCCTCGCGCCCTGCAAAAACTTGATTGATGAAGCCGCTTACCGGAAACTGGCCGAAAGCGCCGCGTCCTTCCTGCAGGGGCGGCGGCGTGAATTGGTGACCGATTTAAAAAAGCAGATGGAAGAAGCGGCGCAAGACTTGAATTATGAAGAAGCGGCGCATCTGCGCGACCGCATCGGCGCTCTGGAACACGCGCTGGAGCGGCAAAATGTGGATGGGGGCGGCGCCGGGGATCAGGATGTGCTGGGCGTCTATGCCGATGGTGATACCTATCAGTTCTGCATTCTATTTGTGCGCGGCGGGAAATTACTGGGCAGCAAGTCATTTACGCCCGTAAAAACGAAGGCGGACGAAAGTGAAATTATTTCGTCGGCTCTGCAACAGTATTATGATGTTTCCAACCTGCCGGATGAGATTATCCTGCCTGGCAGTCTTGCCGATGAGAATGTGATTGCCGAATGGCTGGCCGACAAAAAGGGAAAGAAAGTACCGCTCACGGTTCCTCAGCGCGGCGTGAAAAAAGCGCTGCTCGATATGGCTTCTACCAACGCCCGCGAGTTGCTTGCATCCGGTCAAAAGAAAGAAGAGCGGAAAACCGCCTCCCTGCAAACCCTTCAGGACAAATTGTCTCTGACCAGACTTCCCCGGCGAATAGAGTGTTATGATATTTCCAATATCAGCGGGAAAAACGCCGTGGGGTCGATGGTAGTCTTTCAGGACGGCGAGCCGGACAAATCGGGATATAGGCGTTATCGTATTAAAGCCATGGACGAGCCGGATGATTACGGCATGATGCGCGAAGTGCTGACCCGGCGTTTTACAGGGACCGATCCGCTGCCGGATCTGGTGGTTGTTGACGGCGGCAAAGGGCAGCTCAATGTCGCGCTTTCCGTTTTAAACGAATTGAAGATTAAACTGGATGTGATCGGACTGGCTAAGGAAGAACGCGCATATCTGACCGCGAAAAATAAACTACGGGGCAAAGCGGCAAGGTCGGAGGATCGCGTCTATCTGCCCCGGCGCAAGGATGCCGTCTATTTTTCGTCCCGGCCCGCCGCCCTAACGCTTTTGCAGCGGGTTCGCGATGAGGCGCACCGCTTTGCTCTCCGTTACCATCATCAGTTGAAACAAAAAAATGATTTCAGTTCGATTCTGGATGCCATTCCCGATATCGGCCTTGAACGCCGGAAGATGTTGCTTAAGCATTTCGGCTCGGTGCGTCAGGTTCAAAACGCCTCGCTGGAAGATTTGCAAAAAGTTTCGGGAATTGGTAAGGAATTGGCGGAAAAAATTTATGCAGCGTTCCCTAGAACAAGGGGTTGCAACCCCTTGTTCTAGCGGGAGTAGTAAGGATTATATTTAATATGAGTTTGATTACAATTTTTTTTCTGGCGGTGGGTCTGGGGATCGACGCGTTTTCCGTAGCTATCGGAATCGGCGCTGCGAACAGTAAAAAGTCGTGGACTCCGGTTTTGCGGCTTTCTCTCGCTTTCGGTCTTTTTCAGTTTGTGATGCCGCTCGTCGGTTGGCTGGCCGGTTCGACGGTGGTCGATATGATTCATGGTTTTGATCACTGGATCGCTTTCACACTGCTGGCAGCCATTGGTGGGAAAATGATTTGGGAAGGATTGGAAAAGGAAAACGATGAGGAGAAAGCCGATCAGACGCGCGGCTGGCCGCTCTTTCTGCTTTCGATTGCTACCAGCATTGACGCGCTCGCCGTGGGATTCAGTTTTTCTCTTTTGAAAGCTCCTATCTTGTTTCCGGCGGCGATCATTGGTGTTATTTGTTTTGTGATGACGGCGGTTGGTATGATTTTCGGTAAAGGACTGGCCCGGGTTTTCGGCAAGAAAGTTGGGATTCTGGGCGGTCTGGTTTTGATTGCCATTGGTGTGAAGATACTGATGGAGCATATCGGTTAACCCCCTTGCTGACTTAATGACCTAAAGGTCACACGAGGTCACGCGAGGGGGCACGAGGTGATGGTGTTTGTAGGGAACGGTCGCGACCGTTCCCTACAAACGAGATACGAACGACGAGATGCGAGATACGAGGCTTGAAATGTTTTATCAAATAATCAAAGCCGGAAAAGATGAAATCGGGCTGGTATGGGACGATGTGGGAGGCAAGCCGCAAGTGGAATATGTTTATCTGCCTG
>CAYGNV010000024.1:12294-13891 GCA_964351355.1 uncultured Smithella sp. | reverse complement strand
CTGGTATGGGACGATGTGGGAGGCAAGCCGCAAGTGGAATATGTTTATCTGCCTGAGCCAAAGGGAAAGTTAAAAGGACGTATTATAAAAGATTATCCTGAAGTTAAAAGAGCGGTGCGGAAAATACCAGGTGGCATCGATGACGGAATTGCTAAATTGTATCTGGGGAAAAAAGAAAAGATGGATCTGTCCATTTTAAACTGGTCGAGACTTTCAGCATTTTCAGCGAAAGCACTAAAACAGACTTTTAAAATACCTTGCGGGAAAGTGGCCACATACTCCGGCCTTGCGGCAAAGATAGGAAATCCGCGTGCGGCCAGAGCGGTGGGCACAGCGATGGCGAATAATCCATTTCCCCTCATTATTCCCTGTCATCGTGTAGTTCGGGCCGATGGAAGTCCCGGGCAATTCGGCGGCGGCAGCGAAATGAAGAAGCAACTCCTTGAAAAAGAAGGGATTATTCTTGACGGACGGGGCAGAGTGCTTCCGGCGCACGTTCAGTATTAACCATTGATTTTCAGATTTCTAAACACGATACTGATTTACACGATAAAGCTTTAACCAACTGTGCGGGATGACTGTTTCGCGTCTCGCCAACTTAAGGAGGTTTAACGATGATGATCAAAAGTCTTCAAAAAATGATCTATGTGATTATGCTGATAGCGGTGCTCATCCCCAGTGTGGTGGGAGCGCAGGATAAAGTCCAGACTTATTCCAAGCAGACATTCAGTAATGAGGAGCTGGCCCAAATGCTTGCCCCTATCGCGCTGTATCCCGATGCCCTGCTGACACAGCTCCTGATGGCTGCCACCTATCCGTTTGAGGTGATAGAAGCGGAAAGATGGCTGACGAAAAATCCTTATGTTACGGGAGACGCCCTGGACGAAGCTCTACAGGCAAAAGATTGGGATGTCAGCGTTCTTGCGCTTTGCCACTATCCGAAAGTCCTGACCATGATGAGCGAGAATCTAAGCTGGACAGCCCGGATAGGAGACGCTTTTACAAATCAGGCAGAAGATGTCATGGATACCGTCCAGGAGTTACGCATAAGAGCGAGCAAGGCGGGAAATCTTTCGACTACGAAAGAACAGATCGTGATTGTTGAGGGTCGAATCATCCGTATCGAGCCGGTCAGCATGGACTATATTTACGTTCCCGCCTACGATCCATACGTTGTTTACGGACACTGGTGGCTTCCCTTGTTCCCACCTTTCCCGATACTCCTGCCAGGACTGGTTGTGACGGGACCCGGCATCATTTTTTCCCCACGGTTCTACGTCGGCTTCGGCGTGTTCGGCTGGAGCAACTTCAACTGGCGCGAGCGCAATGTCGTTATCGTGGATATTGACAGAACCAGAAGATTCAACAGGCGTTATCATGACTACCGGGGTCCGGATCATCGTCCCTGGCGGCCTGATAGTGACAGACGATATGTGCGTGAAAGGCGTGGCAATGAAATTCCGCGTTTCCATCCGCCGGGCAGGCCATTACCGGACGGGAAACGTTGGGATCGCAGACCCGGCGGCGATGTCCCCGAACCGGGCAGACGAAGGCCGCCTGACAAACCGCGTGTGCCCAGTATTACCGACATGGAAAA
>CAYGNV010000024.1:0-12194 GCA_964351355.1 uncultured Smithella sp. | reverse complement strand
GAATGGAATGAGGCTTTTAAGGATAAGCCCCCGCCCAGCGAATTGTCCTTTCGCCGCAAGAAGGACGCCGCCGATTATCTGATTAATTTTGACCTGGGCTTTAAGGAAGGCAAGTTTGTCATACCCAAAGGCCTTCTTCAGGGGCAGAATCTGAATCTGATATTAAAATCCCTGCTTTTCCATACGGAGGGTATTGACGATTTCAACAAGCTGAACATTCCCTTCCGGGCCGTCGCCACGGACCTCGAAACCGGTAATGCCGTCATTCTGGAAAAGGGGGAACTGGTTAAAGCGATCCTTGCCAGTATGTCTATTCCTGCTTTGTTTGCCCCCGTGGAAATTGACGGCAGGATTCTGGTGGACGGCGGCATCGCCAATAATTTACCCATCGATATTGCCCGGCAAATGGGTGCGGATGTTGTGATTGTTGTCGATATCAGCACAAATCTGAGCAGGCGCGAAGAACTGACATCCTCAGTCGAAATAACTTCTCAACTCACGACCATTTTGGTTCAGCGCAATACCGTCCTGCAACTCCGCACGATGCACGAGACCGATCTGCTGATTCGTCCGGATATGATCAACATTGGCAGCGGCGATTTTTTTCGCGCCTCCGAGGCGGTCGCAACCGGCCGGAAAAAAGCAGAGGAGATGAAGCCGCAGCTTGCCCGTCTGGTCGTTCCCGATAAAGACTTTCTGGCTTATTTGCAGATCCAGAGAAAAAAAGATCAGGAGATGCCGACTATTGACACCGTGGAGGTGGTCAATAAAACATCGCTGCCCACCGGCCTCATTGCGGCGCATATCGACATGAAGCCGGGTGCGAAACTCAGCCTGGCCGAATTGAAAAGAAATATTGATCGGGTTTACGGCATTGACACGTTTGAGCGCGTGGATTTTTACCTGAAGAAAAAAGATAAAGAATCAGGAATGGTTATCGAACCTCTGGAAAAATCATGGGGCCCGAATTATTTTCGTTTCGGTTTGGGTTTGGAAGACAACTTCAAAGGTTCCAGCAGTTATGCATTGACCGCGCAGTTTACGAAAACGGCCATGAACCGTCTGGCGGGCGAATGGCGCACCGAAATACAGATAGGCGAAAGCCCGCACATTTATACCGAGTTTTATCAACCGGTCGATTATTCGCTCAGTTATTTTGTTGCGGCTAATACCGGATACCGTGTGAGAAACTTTAACAACTACAACGAAGATGGCGATATTACCACGCGGTATCGGGTTCAATCCGGTCACATCGGTCTGGACGTTGGCAGACAATTCAGCAACTGGGGCGAATTGCGCCTGGGCATTCGCCGGGAATACGGCGATATAAAGGTTCTGGTCGGCGACCATACCGGACCGGCGGATACCTATAACAGAGGCAGTGTCTTTGTTTCGGCTGCTTACAGCACACTGGATAACTATGTTTTCCCTTTATACGGTACGGATGCCTATGTGACCTGGGATTATAACTTGAAAATGCTGGGCTCGGATATTGAGGTGCAGGCGGTGGGCGTCAAATGGATGACTGCGTTCACCTGGGGAAAATATACGTTTCTTCCCTCTATCGACATTAAAACCACTCTGGATAATGACGACATGGCTGTTCAGGACACCTTCCCGCTGGGTGGATTCCTGAATCTGTCTGGTTTTTCCGCCAATGAAATTTATGGCCGTCATACCGGCCTGGCCCGTCTGGTGGCCTACAGGGAGATCGGCTCCGCCGGGCTGGGTGCGCTCAAGATGCCTCTTTACATCGGCCTGTCCGCGGAAGCGGGGAATGTCTGGGATAAACGCTCGGATATCAATTTTGAATCTTTGATCCTCGCAGGAAGTATTTTTATCGGAACCAAATCATTTCTGGGACCAATTTACCTCGCCTACGGTCAGGCCCAGCGCAGCCATTCGTCAATTTATCTTTACCTGGGCAAGCGCTTTTAAGCGCTTTTTATATTTCAATCCCGCTTAAGCGGGACGAGCGTTAATTCTCCGCAGCTTGCTGCGAGGTGTTTGATTAACTAAAGTGGACTTGACCCATAAGATGACCAAGCAAGACGCCTTGAAAAAATACTTCGGTTATGAGACATTTTATCCGCTGCAGGCGGAAATCATCGATCACGCTCTCGCGGGGAAACACGCGCTGGTTTTGATGCCGACGGGCGGGGGAAAATCCGTCTGCTTTCAGATTCCCGCGTTGATCATGGACGGCACGGCCATTGTCATCTCGCCGCTCATCGCTTTGATGAAAGACCAGGTGGACGGACTTACAGCCAACGGCATTCCCGCGGCGTTTCTCAACAGCGCGCTTGCCGAAGAAGAAAGTGCAGCCGTTATCCGCCAGTGCCTGAAAGGCGATATCAAGCTGCTTTATATCTCTCCGGAGCGGCTGGCGTCCGCCTTTATGATCGGCTTTTTACAAAAGTTGCGAATTTCTCTTTTTGCCGTGGATGAAGCGCATTGCATTTCATCGTGGGGGCATGATTTTCGGCCGGATTATCTGAAGCTTCATGTCCTGAGAGAAAAATTTCCGGCCGTACCTCTGATTGCGCTTACCGCCACGGCTGACCGGGTGATCCGCAAGGACATTCTCCGGCAGCTGGATATCCCTGAGGATCATCAGTTTATCGCTTCTTTCGACCGGCCGAATTTAAGTCTTTCGGTGTATTCGGGGCAGAAACGCCTCGAGCAGATTCTGCGCTTTTTATCCAAAAGAAAAAACCAGCCGGGAATCATTTACTGCTTGAGCCGCAAGACAACGGAAAACGTGGCGTCCAGACTTCAGGATCGCGGTTATCGGGCGGCGTATTACCACGCCGGTATGGCTAATGACGAGCGTAGTAAAGTTCAGGACGCATTTATCCGAGACAAAATTCAGATCATCTGCGCCACCATCGCCTTTGGCCTGGGCATTGATAAATCAAATATCCGCTGGATCATTCATTACAGCCTGCCAAAAAATATTGAAAGCTATTATCAGGAAATCGGACGAGCCGGGCGCGACGGCGCGCCTGCCGATACAGTGCTGTTTTATAGTTACGCCGACGTCAAAACCCACCATGAAATGCTCAAAGACTTGCCGCAAGATCGACAGGAACTGCTTTCGGCCAAGCTCGACCGCATGAAGCGCTACGCGGAAGCGGACATCTGCCGCCGCCGCATACTGCTCAGTTATTTCAACGAGCAACCGGCAGGTGACTGCGGCAATTGTGACGTCTGCAAAAATCCGCCGAAAAAATTCAACGGAACGATTATCGCCCAGAAGGCGCTGTCGGCTATTGCCCGTACGGGCGAAAAAATCAACATGACCACCCTGATCCAAATTCTACGCGGCTCTCACAATATGTTCATCCGGGAAAACGGGTATGATCAGATTAAAACATTCGGCGTCGGGCGTGATATAAAGTACATTGAATGGGCGGAGTATATTTTTCAACTGCTGAATTCCGGCTTTGTCGATATCGCCTACGACGAAGGCTACGCGCTGAAGTTGAACGACCTGAGCCGTAAAATTCTAAAAGCAGAAATGGACGTGCTCCTGACTGAACCTATGGAATTGGAAAAGAAGCTAGAAACCGTCGCCGCCCTTCCGAAGAAACAGGTAGTGGCCGACGGGCTTTTCGAGAAGCTGCGCGCGCTCCGAAGAACGCTGGCGGACGAGAACAATGTGCCGGCTTATGTTGTGTTCTCCGACCGGACGCTTCTGGAAATGGCGGATGCGCGTCCTCGGGATGAAATCGAAATGCTGGGCGTGAGCGGCGTCGGGGAACATAAAATGAAGCAGTATGGGAAAATATTTCTCGCAGAGATCCGACGCTATATCCACGAAGAAGCTAAGAGGGTATCAAAATAATGGTTCATCCAACTCTTACGTTCTTGTGAAATATATCTTTGCTTCCTGTGCTGATGGCCGATCAATTTCGATAACCATTGAAGAGTACAAATACAAAGCGAGAATTTGGGTAATCTGGCCAGAGTATTGAATACGTGAGGAAAGCGCGCATCTGATGGAAAGTTTTTTTATTTCTTGGAAGGACATGCTTCTTCCTTGTCAATACTTAATGTCTTATGCGATAATTTACAAATTCCAATGGCGTATCTTCACATATAACGGTAATTCATTAAGGAGAGGAAATTATCATGGATATTGGTCATATACAATTACAGTATTCAAGATTGGAACGTCATTATAATGGGGCATTTGAAAATAAAGACCCGATAAGCTTTTTGGATCTTTCTCATGTATTGCGCGTTTGGGTCGAGATGAAGTCCGCCGTTGACAACTTAATGCAAAGCAAAAATCTCTCGTTTCAGCAGAAGAGTAGAAATCTCTCTAAAGAAGTAAAACAAATCTTGAGAGGGACCAAATACAAATATTTGACTATAGGGGACGGGCTCATGACACCCGGAGGTGAAACTCATTCTACCATGGAAATAAGTAGAGCATTAAATGCAGATGAAGTGAAAAAGCTCTATGAGAGTTCATCACGAGAGCAAAAAACAACTTTTCTTACATTCTCTCAATGGCTTGGTTCAGGAATTTATGATGTGCCATCTGGGAATGAAAACCATCCTGAAATAACCATTTCTCGTGAAATATTAATAAAACGCGTCGCAAACATACTTGGCGCAAGTCATCCAAAAGGCACAGATAATTCAAACATAAATGAGAATAGGTTTGATCCATATATACAAGACTTACATACACTCCACGTGAGCAGTGGTTATCCGGCGACTTATTACCACCTCTTAAAGAATGCAAAAGATATTCTTGTTAATATAAAGATTTAACGGGACAGTTTTCACTGGTTGATGCAGTGTCAGATCATCGTTACTTCAATCGCCAAGCCCAGCCGGGTAACACCTCCAACCGTGCTTTGCGTTCAGGCGAAATTCTGCCAGTAGATTTCCTCTGTCTACGTACCCAAGGACCGAGTTGGTAGCCATTCTCAGTTTTGAAATCGCTAGGAACCATTGCGTGTCCCTTTCGGTCAGTAAATTCCTTGAGATAGCGAAATCCTTCCTCCCATTGATCGGCAATTATCCCCCAGCTCCAACCGGGCAACGCTTCCAGCCTAGCTCTTCGATCTATCGACATGCTGTC
Source organism: uncultured Smithella sp. (assembly GCA_964351355.1). Taxonomy (GTDB): domain Bacteria; phylum Desulfobacterota; class Syntrophia; order Syntrophales; family Smithellaceae; genus UBA8904. The sequence continues at coordinate 7,096 of CAYGNV010000024.1, read as the reverse complement.
TCTCCTTGTGCGTTGCCCCAATATCCAAAAGCCAAGGAGGAATCCATCCGCAGATTTGTCAGAGTGAGGAACCTTGGCGTGTCCCTCACGGTCAACAAACTCCTGTAAATGGCTAAACCCTTCTTCCCATTTATCTTCTAGCGCACTCCAGCTCCAACCGGGCAACGTTGCCAGTCGTTTTTGTTTTACTGGTGAAAGTTTTTCCTTGTAAATTCTTTGTGTCACTACCCACTTACCGAGCGGATAATTATCTTTTGCATTAAACGATGAAATAATCCTAGCATGTCCCTCTTGATCAGTGAATTCTTGAAGGTGGCGAAATCCTTCTTCCCATCGCTCTTCGATTGAATTCCAGAAGAAACCCGGCAATGATTCCAGTCGGGCTATTCGATCAGTAGTTAGGTTAGCTTTTCTTGCTCTCTGTTTACTTAACCAGCGGCCAACTCTAAACCCATCTGCCGCAAGGGAATCTTGAGGAACCCTTACATGTCCCTCCCGATCTGCAAATTCCTTCAAATAACGAAATCCTTTTTCCCACTTATCTGCTCTCGCCCTCCAACTCCAATCGGGCAATGCTTCCAGCCGAGCTTTTTGATCTGCCGTCATTCTGCCGATTAATTTTCGTTGGTTTTGTACCCAATGACCGAGTTTGTATTCACCTATTGTTTTGTACGCATAATTTACTCTTGCATGCCCCTCCCGATCCGTGAATTCTTGAAGATGGCGAAATCCCTCATCCCATTGATCCGATGAAACATCCCAACTCCATCCGGGAAGCGATTCCAGCCGAGCTCTTAACATAGGCAATAGTTTGTTTTTTGTATTACGTTGGGTACCTACCCAGTTACCAAGTGGATATTCACTTGCGGTTTTATAACCTGCAATGACTTTGGCGTGCCTTTCACAAGTAACAAATTCCTTAAGATGATTAAAGCCTTCTTCCCATTTATCAGCAAAAGGATCCCAACTCCAGCCTGGCAATGATTCCAGCCGAGCTTTGTTTTCCAATGGCAGCTTGCTTTTTTTTGTTCGTTGAGAACCTACCCAGATAACAAGTTTGTATCCATCAGGTGTCTTGTATGTGTTAAGAACTTTGGCGTGCCCTTCACGTTCTACAAATACCTCCAATAACCCAAACCAGAAGTTCCAAGACGCTGTGACTTGCTCAACCAGATAGGTACGCAGAGCGTTGCCAAAACTAGCATCTACTGTGGCAGGAAGATCAATAGTGATTTTGTGTAGGTCCTCGACACTGAATCTTGAACCTGCTTTTTTACCGAGTTCAGTTCTGATTTCATCCAGCTCGGCGGATAACACATTGTCGTGCGCCTTAAGTGCGTTTAGCACATCCCAAATAGGTTTGAAATTACTAGCCTCAATTGTGTCATCGGCATTTCGTCCGGCTTCTATAAACACTGGCAGGACAATGGTTCCGACCTTCTTGTCTGGACTCAAGCGAATAGCGCGGCCCACGGCCTGAATGATGTCCACTTGGCTACTGCGCGGGTCAATAAAAGCCACACCGTCGAGCGAAGGCACATCCACTCCTTCGGACAGGCAGCGCGCATTGCTTAGTACGCCGCGTTCGTTTGCTCTCAGGGCTTTGAGTTGGTCGAGCTTGATCTTGCGTTTGTTGGCGGGCATGTTGCCGGAGACGAAGTCGGTGTGTAAGGTTCCGCTGGGGCGATTTTTGTCGCTGATCCATGCCATGATTTGCCGGATGTCGGTGGTGAACGTTTCGGCACGATTGATACGGCTGTGGAAGCTGATGATACGTTTCAGGTCGTAGTCTTTGATGGCCTTGAGCAGACCGATCTGGGCGGCGAGCGATTCGCTGTCTGTCTCAATACCCGTGCCGGTGGTGACCAGTTCGCGGTTGGCGATCCATTGTGCGATGGTGGGGTCGTCCACGCCGATGATGACGACGCGGTAATCGGTAAGCAGTTCTTTCTCAATTGCCTTACCAAACGACAATGCATACAATACTTTGCCAAATATGGCGGCGTTATCCATGCCAACGACTTCGACGCCTCGCTCTTCGGCAGCTTTTGTGACTTTGCTGGAGTAGGTTCGAGGGGTAGCGGTGGCAAATAATCTTTTAGCACTGCGTATCTGCGTATTGTCGAGGATGGTGGTAAATTCACTGCCTACCTTGCCTGCGCAACGGTGTGCTTCATCCGCCACAACCAAATCAAAGTTCGGGGTGGATAAGTCATCCTGGGCTGCGGCGATGATGGAGGAGGATTGGTAGGTGCAGAAAACAACAAGGTTACCTGCTCCGCAGAGAAAACGCTTTACTTCATTGGCATCCGAGGTGACGGGAAAGGCTAGATCGGCAATGCTGTTAATGGCTTCGTCTTTTCCCTTCGTGCCAACGGTTTGATCAGAGCAGACGCACAACACTTCAAACGGGGTGACGGCGGCAAATGTCCATTCGTGCAGAAGCTGGGACAGTAACCCCAATGAAGGAACCAGCACTAGTGTTCGTTGCGCGTCCAGGTGTTCTTTAATCCAAAGGGTTACGTAAGTTTTGCCCGTGCCGCAGGCCATGATGAGCTGACCACGATCAGCGGTTTGCAGCCCTTGTACTACGGAGGTAATGGCTTCATTTTGGTGCTCGAATGGGTCAGGTGGATCTTTGCGTTTGGCTTGCGGGAGTTCGCTAAGGTCAGCGGGATAATCCAGAGAGGCGCGTTCAAAATCGGAGAGCAAAAATCGTACGACTTTTTTCTCTTGTGCATCGCAGACTTGCTTTGCGTTGCCGCTGATGCGGTCGGTAGTGGCAATCAGCAGACGCTGTTGGATTATTGCCCTGTTCGATTCGCTGAGGAATTTATCAACATCCTGTTTTTTGATATTGTAGTCAGGCGAGTAGCATTTGGCTTGCACTGCCCAGTACTCGCCGTTATTGTGGCGAAACACAAGATCAACGCCGCAGTCCGCACCCCAGCGTTCCGGCCATTCATCCCACAGCCACACTTGGGCAACTTGCGTTGACCATTCTGGATCAGCCTTGAGAAACCATTTTACGAAGTGTTCGAACTGTTTACCACGTTTGGAGGAACTGGCACCGAGGCTGTTTAAGAAATCATAGAATTGACCATTCATAATATGAATGCTATAAAAATCCAGGCCCTTAAGTCAACGATAATTTGCGTTATCTTAAATATTCTCACATCAATTCATATAGTGCATTTTCATTTTTCAATGATCTCACTTGAGCATAACGGGATGAAAGCTACCACACAAATACGGTTCCCTAAATAATTGACTTCAATAAATGACTATCAAATAGCGAAAGCTACCGCGGTTAAGGACTCGTAGGTGTAACCGCAGCCCACAAAGATTCTTTTCTTCTTGATAAAGTTCAGTTTAATTATTATTGCAGATTGAAGTCTGGAATTTTCAACAAACATGACGGTCTGTTTGTTTCAGGAAGAATGTTCGATGGTCGCCCTTATGAATAATGTCAAGAAAACTTCGTTTCAGGACAAAACAACTTAAAGAGTCTTGTTTTTATTGTTCGGGTTCCGGTTGTAACGAAGCGGGAAGCAGGGCAAGTAATCCTCGCTGGCTGCGCGCTTCGCTTCCTGGAAAGTGCGAGGCCACACGCAGCATACCACTGGTTTGTGGCCGGAAATATGCAGTTTGCAGCCGCGTTCGTCAAGCAGGAAGGTGCAACCGCGCGCCCCTATCCGTGTTCGATACATGATTGTCCCCGTCTTATCAGTCTTTGGCTCCAAGAAATCAGATGCTGTGGCAATACCTACAGAGATCAAGCTATCCCTCTCGTGCGCGAATACATCGGCACCGTGTTGGCAACAAGAATCTCCGCAGGGAAATGAACAACAGTCCCACTCAGGCTCTTTCTTTTCTTCTGATTCGTTCATCATCTTCTGCCTTCGGACAATTTATATGTAAAATGCGCGTTTGAAGTAAACACCCATTATTTAAATAGCTTCCATTCTACACAGAAGCTCCTTGAAAATAAAATCAATATTACTTTTAAGAAAATATAGCTTGACAACTAGACGACCGGTCTATTATGGAAGAAAACGAGAAGTGAATAATTAAGGAGGCCGCCCATGAATAGCTATGAACAACTCAGAGAAATCCTGGATTCGCACCCATCAACAGCGCCCAAGGGGGATGCCATCGATGAAATATTGCGCATTCTCTTTACGCCCGAGGAAGCGGCCATAGCAGTCAAAATGAATTTTAAACCCAAAAGCCCGGCAAGTCTGGCTCAGGCAACCGGGGTTGCCGAAAACGAGACCGAAGGCCGTCTCGAGTCCATGGCCAACAAAGGTGTCATCTTTTCCAAAAACAAGGATGGCAAAAAACTCTATGGACTGGTGCCGCTTATTCCCGGTGTTTTTGAGTTTCCCTTTATGAAGGGGGGTGGCTCGCCCATGCATGACCGCCTGGCCAGACTATGGGAAGCATACCACCATGAGAGCCTTGGCGCTTCTTTTGCCGGAAATCCGACGCCGATGATGAGAGTGGTCGCGGTGGAAAAATCCGTTACCCCGCAGGATCAAATCCATCCTTATGAAGAAGTCAAACACCTGATTGAAAACTCCAATTATGTCGCCCTGACAAAATGTGCCTGCCGTGTAAGCGTCGCCAAGTGCGATAAGCCGAAGGAGGTCTGTCTTATCTTCGACGGTGTGGGCGAATTCCTCGTGGAGCGGGGATTTGCGCGCAAGATCAGTAAAGAAGAGGGCATCAACGTGCTGGATCAGGCGGAAGCGGCGGGGCTGGTACATGCCAGCAATAACAGCGCGGATAAGGCCAGTGTGATCTGCAACTGTTGTCCCTGCTGCTGCACCATCCTGCGTGGCAGAACCCAATTGAACCATCCCCATGCCTTTGATCCCAGCCGCTTTACCGCTCTGGTCAACAGTGAAGACTGCATTGCCTGTGGAGTGTGCGCCGATGAGCGCTGCCCGATGCAGGCCATCGAGGTCGGGGATGATGTCGCCTTTGTTCATGAAGAAAAATGTATCGGCTGCGGATTGTGTGTTTCGACTTGTGCCACCGGGGCAATGGGCTTGATCGAAAGAAAGCAGATCCCCCCGGTTCCGGCCACAACGCAGGATATGGCTGTCAAAGTACTGCAAGAGAAGGGAAGGCTCGAAGCCTTTATGAAAGTCATGCAGAGTTAAAGGCGGCAGGATTTACTATGGCAACAACGAAAATTAATACCCGCGAGGAGATCATCCGTAAAGGAGCCCAGTTGATCCATGCCCAGGGATATAAGGCAACAGGCCTCCAGCAGATTCTTGATGTTGTGGGCATTCCCAAAGGGTCATTTTATTTTTATTTTAAAAGTAAGGATGATTTCGGTTGTGCGGTGGTCGATCACTTCACGCTCACCATTGGTGAGATTTTCATCAGCCATTTGGGTGACGTCAGCGTGACACCTCTGGAGCGGCTGAACAAGTTGCTGGACTATTATGAATTGGCCTTCAGAAAGAGCGGGGCGACACTGGGTTGCCCCATCGGCAATCTGTCGCTGGAGCTTGCCGATGCCAATGAGGAATTGCGCAAGCGCCTGCAAGCCGCTGTTGAAGGGTTTATCACACAGATTGAATTATGTCTGAAAGAAGCAAAGAAGAGTATGCAATTGCCGGCCGGACTCCATACGGCGGATACGGCAAGTTTTATCTTTCATGGACTGGAAGGCGCTATTCTACATATGAAGGTTGCCAAGAGTGTTGAACCGATCCGGACCTTTCGCCGATATTTAAATGCCTACCTGACAGGGAGCAATAAAAAGAATGCATGAACTGCCCATTACTGAAAGTATTTTAAAGATTGTGCTGACACACGCAGAAAAAAACGACGTCCGGCAGGTGATGACGATTCATCTCCAGGTTGGTAAGCTCAGCGATCTGGAAGATGAATGGATTCAACGTTATTTTGATTACCTGAGCAAGGGTACCATCGCCCAGGGTGCTGAGCTCAAAATCGAACGGACGCCGATTATGCTGCAATGTAATGCCTGCGCCGCATCGTACCCCGTAGAAATCGCCAATTTGAGCGACTCGGCTTGTCCGGCCTGCGGACAAAAAGACAGTAAACTGATTTCCGGACGGGAATATTATATCAAGAACATGGAGGTGCAGTAGTGGAAAATGTGAGACTGATCGAAGTAAAAGAAGAAATCATGGCCGACAATAACCAGGTGGCAGCAGGCGTCCGGGAGCGGCTCCGCAATACAAAGACCATGCTTCTGAATTTGATGTCCTCTCCAGGCTCGGGCAAGACCAGTCTCATCCTCCGGACAGTCGAAGGCCTGAAAGATGCTGTAAAGCTCGGTGTCATCGAAGCGGATATTGATTCTACGGTGGATGCGGAAAAAGTGGCAGCCCGCGGAATTCCGGCAATTCAGCTGCGGACGGGCGGGTTCTGTCATCTGGATGCCACAATGGTCACGCAGGGCATTGATGCCCTGGCCGCAAAGGAGCTCGACCTGATCATTATTGAAAATGTCGGCAATCTGGTGTGCCCCGCCGAGTTCGATACGGGCGCTCACAAAAACGTGATGATCCTGAGTGTTCCCGAAGGCGACGACAAGCCGCTCAAATATCCGCTCATGTTTGCCATCTGCGATGTCCTCTTGGTCAATAAGATTGATTATCTGTCGCTGAGCGATTTTGATATGGCTGCCCTGCGCAAAAGGGTTCTTACCTTAAATCCCCATATTAGAATTATCGAAGTGTCCTGTAAAACAGGAGCGGGTATCGGAGACTGGATTGCGTGGCTTAAAGACGAAGTGGATGCTTTTAAATGACTTCGATGCCTTCTATCTGAAACTTTGTGCCTGAAACGAGCGTATAATTCCGGGTGGAACAGTTTGGGCAGAGAATCTCTTCACCAGCATAGTCATCCCGGTTAATTTTAAAATCCTTGTTGCAGTTCCGGCAGCGGCAGACAATAGGATCGGGGATGATCAGGATTTCGGCATCCTCAGCGATAGTCCCTTTGCTGATATAATTGAAGTAGTGCTGAATCCACTCTTTCTTGATGTCTCGAAGCGCGCCCAGCCGCAGGACAATGGTTACAACCTTTCGGGAATCCGTCCGCCGGG
>CAYGNV010000023.1:0-18632 GCA_964351355.1 uncultured Smithella sp. | reverse complement strand
GGTGAAATCGTTTTATTGGGTGAAGCGGACGGCACGCTGCATGTAACCGTCGATCTTGTGATGGTGAGTTTCCTCCACTATGGATACCGTCTGCTTTTTCCGCCCGTAATTTTTGAAGGCTTGGCAATGGCGGATGAAAGAGACATCGCTGCGATGAAACTGGACACCGTATCTTCGCGGGGCAGCAGAAAAGATTTCATCGATATTTATGAATTATTGAAAAAACACACCCTGGCCGAGCTCATCGATTTTTTTGAAACCAAATATACCGGCATCAAATACAACATGCTGCATATTCTCAAAAGTCTGGTTTATTTTGAAGATGCCGATGGAGAACCGCCGCCCATGATGTTGTATGATGCCAACTGGGACGATGTGAAGCAAAGCATAAGCCACGCAGTTTCTGCGTTCAGTGAAGAACGCAACTGACTCCTGGCTTCTGACTCCTAATGGAATAATATTTTTTCTGCAAAGCGTCGCAAAACCACTTCCCGTTCTGAAAACAGCGCCTGCGCTTCCTCCAGATTAACCTGTTCAAAGACGATCCTGTCCCCCGGCCTTGCCTGGGCTATCCGGCTGATGTCGCAGGAAATGACGCTGGCGATTTTGGCGTAGCCCCCTATGGTCTGCTCCAGGAGAAGGACTGTCGGTTGCCCGTCCGGCGGCACCTGTATCGCACCAGGCAGATTCGGCTCGGAAATTATACTGGGTGGCATCCCGGAACAAGGAACAATCACCGGTCCCTGCAGACGATAACCCATCCGGTTGGCAAGGGACGTCACCTCATAGCTGGAATTAAACAAGGTTCGCAGCCCTTCGTCAAACATGTAGTCCTGGGGACCGGGAATAGCCCGGAGAACCGTCTGCGCAGTAAAAACAGGGATCAGCTCGGCCGGGCAGGAGGCGGCTGGAGTCTCCCCGCTAACCTCGCCCCGGGCAATGACATCACCTTGGCCCAAAGCTCTGCCCCGATACCCCCCGAGGCCGGCTGCGGCATAGGTTGAGCGGCTGCCCATCACTTGCGGTACGTCAACCCCCCCCGCCATGGCCAGATAGGCGCGGAGACCCCGCCGGGCCGGGCCGATGTTGAGGATATCACCTTGCCGGACTTTAAAACTACTCCACATTGGCTGCGGATTACCATTGAGCATTACCGGCATTTCCGCCCCAGTTATGGCCAAATGAGCAGGGGCTGACACCTCCAACCGCGGCCCCTGAAAGGTAATTTCCAAAACGGCCTGCTTCTCGTCATTCCCCACCAGAATATTGGCCAATCGGCTGGAATATTCATCCAGAACCCCACTCACCGGCACTCCGTACCGGAGATAACCGTAGCGGCCCAGATCCTGGACAGTCAGTTGCGGCCCGGCCCGCAAGATACGGAATATCTCCATCAGCGCTCCTCCTCTTGGGCCATCGCCTGGAAATCATGGGGAGAGATGGGGAAAAACTTTAGATGATCAAATGATTCAAGTAAAACAGGGTTCTTGCGGTGGGGAGAAAAAAGCTTAAGCGGGGTCCGGCCGATTAATTGCCAGCCCCCTGGACTGTCCAAAGAATAGATTCCGGTCTGGCTATTGGCAATGCCTACCGATCCCGCAGGCACCAAAGTTCGGGAGGTAGCCAGACGCGGGGTGTGAATCTGACTTGGCAGGCCGCCCAGATAGGGAAATCCGGGCGTGAACCCCAGCATATAGATTCGATAGCATGGTTCGCTATGAATTCGAATGACTTCCCCGCTGGTCAAGCCGTTGAATTGGGCTACGTACTCGATGTCGGGGCCGTAATCACCACCGTAACATACCGGGATTGAGGCGACCGCCGGCTCCGGGATATCGCGGGGGGAAATATTTTCCTGCAGGTTTATGAATTGTTGCTTCAGCAGGTGCGGATTAGTGATGTCGGGATCATAGACAACCGTAAGTGAGCTATAGGCGGTAAGGCACTCCTTAACTCCGGGCAGTGCATTCTGTTTAATGGCCAGCGCCACCACCCTGACCCGGTCATTGATAACCGGATCAATACTGTCGCCATACTCCACCAAAAGTCCCCGATCACCGGCCAGACGGAAAATCGGTTGCGCGTAGATACCCATGCTACTCCTGTTTTTAGCTTATTGCAGATCTGACAACGATCCCCCGGGCATTTAATATTTCCCGGATGGCCCGGGCCAGTTCCACCGCCTGCGGATTATCTCCATGAACACAGAGAGTCTGCGGGTTAATGGCAATCTCCGTTCCGTCGGTGGCCGTCACCAGCCCATCTTGGGCCATCTTCAAGGCCCTGGCCGCTACCGTTTGCGGATCATGGATAACCGCGCCGGCTTCCCGCCGGGAAACCAGTCTGCCGGAGGGAGTATATGCCCGATCAGGGAAGGCCTCATAGATGACCTTAATGCCCAGTTCCTGACCGATTTTCGCCGCAAATCCACCGTCGGCGCCGGCCAGGGTCACATAGGCTATCTCCGGATCGATCAGCCGTATCGCCTCAACGACGGCACGGGCGACACCCTCATCCACGGCCGCTTTATTATATAGACTCCCGTGGGGCTTCACATGTGCCAGCCTGGTTCCATGGGCAAGGCAGAATGCCTGGAGGGCGCCGATCTGATAAATCAGGTAATTCCGAATCTCCCGGGCGCTACAATCCAGATCGCGCCGGCCAAATCCCATCAGGTCGGGATAACCCGGATGGGCGCCGATGGCCACACCATTTTCCACCGCCAGTCTGACGGTTTTGTCCATGACCATCGGGTCTCCCGCATGCCAGCCGCAGGCTATATTGGCGGAACTGATATACTTGATGATTTCGTCGTCCAGACCCAGTCGGTAGTCGCCGAAACCCTCCCCCATATCGCAATTCAAGTCGATGGACATGATCCTTAACCTCCGATGAACTGACCGGATAGTGAAATTATTGACGGCTATTTGTCAAGAGAAAAGTTGCAGATCAGAAGACAGGAACCAGAATTCAGTAGCCAGAAGGAGAAACAGGTTAAAAGACCTCCGGCCAGGTTTTTTGTGATGGGAAAAAGTCAGTTGGTTAGAGGTTTAGCGTTTGTCGAAATCTAGCCTGACCTTGTAACTGAATCTTTACCAGCTTGGGTTTTCTTGGGCTTTTTCCACTTGGGCTTTTTCCACTTGACAAGACCGGATAAATGTTATTTACAGCAGGGTTACTGCAATATTAGAGAAAAATCACTAAGGAGGCAAAACCATGAAATTGATTTATAAACTGATACTTACGGCAGCACTGGTCTTGTTTGCTGGCACATCCGGGGCAAACACCAGATGGGACATGCCCACCGGCTATCCGGTCAACAATTTTCACACCGAAAACATCCAGGCCTTCGCCGACGAGGTGGAGAAGGCGACTGCGGGCAAACTGAAAATTATCGTTCATCCCAATGGTTCGCTGTTTAAAGCCGGGGAAATCAAACGGGCAGTTCAAACCGGCCAAGTCCAGATCGGCGAGATTTTTCTTTCTCTTCTGGGCAACGAAGACCCCCTTATGGGTCTGGACGGGGTGCCGCTTTTGGCTACCAGTTACTCCGAAGCGGGGAAACTATGGCGAGTCTCCCGGTCAGCCATTGAAGGGCGTCTGGCCAAACAGGGGTTGAAGGTACTTTACACAGTTCCCTGGCCGCCCCAGGGTTTATTCACCAATAAACCGCTGGCTTCCGCTGCGGATTTACGGGGGCTAAAACTACGGGCCCACAGCCCGGCGGTTTCCCGCTTAGCCGAGCTGGTGGCGGCGCAACCGGTGACCATCCAGGCGGCAGAAGTATCTCAGGCCCTGGCTACGGGAACGGTAAACGCCATCATTACCTCCGCGGCAACAGGTTTTGACACCAAAGTCTGGGAACAGCTTTCCCATTTTTACAATATCGAGGCCTGGCTGCCGAAAAACGCCATTCTGGTCAACCAGAAGGCTTTAGAAAGCCTCGACAGGCCCACTCAGGAGATCATCCTGAAGGCCGCCGCTGCCGCCGAAATAAGGGGCTGGAAAATCAGCGAAGAAAAGACCAAATGGTATATGGAACAGCTTGCCGCACGGGGCATGAAAATCTTAGCGCCCGGTGAACAGCTCAAGGCCGACCTGACCAAGATTGGCGATACCATGACGGCGGACTGGGTTAAGGCGGTAGGCGCGGACGGCAAGGCCATCATCGACGCTTTCAAAAAATAGCTCCGCAGGGGAACTGCTCAGGAGTCAGGAGCCAGAAGCCGGGAGTCAGAATGGAAAGAAAGCCCGCTCCGGGGTTTTCGAGACTTGATGGTATGGCAAAAGGCGCAGCAGTTTGTTTTATTCACGTAGCACTGCCTTTATTATGAATTCTAACTCCTGAATTCCGGCTACTGAGCAGTTAAAAAGGTCTGTAAACATGCGAAATCGCCTTCCCCTGCTTTATGATTTTTTCGGCGGCCTGGCCGCCCTGTTTCTTTTGGCCACTCTCATCATCATCCTGGTGAATATCCTGGGACGCCAATTTGGTTTCTTCCTGCGCGGGGCAGATGCCTACGCCGGCTACAGTATCGCTGCCGTGGCCTTCCTGGCCCTGGCATCCACGCTGAAAAAAGGCGAGCATATCCGGGTCACGCTGATCTTCCAGCGCCTGAAGGGCAAAAGCCGGAAGGCTATGCAGGTCTGGTGTTTTGCCGCAGGTAGCCTGCTTAGCGCCTACTTCTCCTTCTTCAGTTGGAAGATGGTCTGGTTTTCATACAGCTTCCATGAAATCTCCCAGGGACAGGATGCCACTCCTCTTTGGATACCCCAGACCGCAATGGCTTTGGGTCTTTCTGTCCTGACCCTGGCGCTTCTGGAAGGCCTGGTTACTTTCCTGCGCGGTGGCACAACAGAAGTTGCCGAGAGCAGGGAAACAGTTTCTTACGTGGAATAAGACAGCAATATGGACCAATTTTTTGTAAGTATTTTACTCATCGGCATTCTGTTTGTCATCCTGGCCTCCGGCCTCTGGATTGGCCTTACCCTGCTGGCCGTGGGCATCATCAGCATGGAACTTTTTATGGGCAAACCGGCCGGAGACAGTATGGCGCTTACGGTATGGGGCTCGCTTTCCAGCTGGACCCTCACTGCCCTGCCTCTATTCATCTGGATGGGAGAGATCCTTTTCCGGGGGCGCATGTCCGAAGACCTCTTCCGCGGACTTGCCCCCTGGCTGAACCGGTTGCCGGGCCGCCTGTTGCACGTGAACATCATCGGCAGCGCTATTTTTGCCGCCGTGTCCGGCTCATCAGCGGCCACCTGCGCCACCGTGGGCAAGATGACCATTCCTGAACTCAGAAGAAGGGGTTACCCGGAAAAATTGATCATAGGCACTCTCGCCGGCGCCGCCACATTGGGTTTTCTTATCCCGCCGTCAATCATTATGATCGTCTATGGAGTGGCCTCGAATGTCTCCATTGCCCAGCTTTTTATCGGCGGGATTCTGCCGGGGATGCTCCTGGCCTCCCTCTTCATGGGCTACGTGATCATCTGGTCGCTGTTCAACGGAGAGAAGGTTCCCGCAGCCGAGACGGACCTGTCGCTGTGGCAGAAGCTATCCGCTGCACGCCACCTGATACCCTTGGTTTTATTGATACTGCTTGTGCTGGGCTCAATCTACACCGGATTTGCCACTGCAACCGAGGCCGCCGCCCTGGGTGTGGTGGGTGCCCTGTCTATTTCCTGGGTGCAGAAAACCATGACCTGGAATTCCTTCAAGGAGGGTATTCTGGCCGGGGCGAGACTTTACTGCATGATCGCCCTGATCCTGGCGGGATCGTCCTTCCTGACCCTGGCCATGGGTTTCATCGGCCTGCCCCGCAACGTGGCCACCTGGATTGGCGCCCTTAGTCTCTCGCCTTTGGAGCTGATAGCCGTACTGACCCTGTTCTATTTGTTGCTGGGTTGTTTTTTAGACGGGATTTCCATGGTGGTGCTGACCATGACGGTGGTGCTCCCGACTATCCAGCAGGCGGGGATTGACCTCTTGTGGTTCGGTATTTTTATTGTGCTGGTGGTGGAAATGGCCCAGATTACCCCCCCGGTGGGATTCAATCTCTTTGTCCTGCAGGGGATGACGAAACATCAAATCGGATTTATCGCCCGGACGGCATTCCCTCTGTTTCTCATCATGATCGCAGCGGTGCTCCTGATCTATTTCATTCCCGAAATCGTGACCTATCTCCCAAGCCAGATGAGGGGCCGGGGTTGAAATCAAGCCTAAAATAATTACTTGTTTCTTCCTTTCGAATAGCCTATATTTAGACCATCAAAAAGGTCATAATATAGGAGCATTTTTATGAAACCGATTTCAATTACAAATGATATTGTGCCGATTGCCGAGTTTAAAGCCGGCATTTCCCGGTGGTTTAATAGCCTGCGAAATAACGGACATCCCTTGATCATAACGCAAAACGGTAAGCCGGCAGGTGTTCTCTTATCCCCGAGTGATTATGATGAATTGGTTTATCGAAAGTCATTTCTTGATTCCGTCAGTCGTGGAATAGCAGATGCGGAAAACGGCAGCACTTTTAGCACGACCGGACTAAAGGCGGCATTAAAAGATCGAAGAAAAAAGGGATAAAGCCGGATGAAGATCAAATGGACTGAAGAATCTCTCGATCAATTAACGAATATTGAAGCTTATATTGCGAAAGACGCTCGCACGTTTCCTCGCACTCTTATTTTTAAACAAATCTACTTTGTGGTTGAAAATCTTAACAGATAGCTCTATAGAAGTGATATCTGATTGCTGTCATAAAGGAGGGTGTATGAAAAGGTATTATCTGTGGAACATGCTGTTTGCTTTATGAATACATCATATGGTTTCAGAAGGAAATTAAATGAAAAAAATAAGAATTTATGTTGACACATCGGTGATCGGTGGCTGCTTTGATCCTGAGTTTGAAAGATGGTCGGCAGGGCTTTTCCGCGATTTTGAAAAAAAATCATTTCTTCCGCTCACATCTTATGTTGTTGAACAAGAAATTAAATTGGCGCCGCAATTCGTTCAAGATCAATTCAAAATGTTTTTGAAGTTAAACCCCGAAATCATCAACATCAATAGTGAAATTATTGAAATTAGAGATGCCTATGTGAAAAAGGCTATATTAAAACCCAAGTTTGCAAATGATTTGCTTCATATTGCCATAGCAACATACGCTAATGCAGACGTCCTCGTGAGTTGGAATTTTAAACATATTGTACGATTTGATAAAATATTATTGTATAATTCAGTAAATATTGAATTGGGATACAGGCCCATTCAAATTTACTCTCCGAGAGAGGTGACCAAAATTGAAAAAGACTAATATTGATTGCGTGGGGGTGGTTCGAAAAATTCGAGATGATCTTTATATTGAAACGAAAAATATGACAAAAGAAGAATTGATTGAATTTTACTCGCAACCTGCAAAAACGGCGGACTTGAAAAATAAAAAGAAAAGAAATCTCAAGGCCGCATAGTCAATGGGGACAGTGAGATCGGCATCGAAATACTTTGTCTGGCACCCAAGCAGCAGCTTGGGCGCCAGACAAAGATATTGGTTATTGAGCAGGTTTTTCATGATGGACAATCTGGCCTTGCGCCGGACTGACGAGCCGCCCCGTTTTCACAACTTTTACAGTCAGTATCGCTGGTTTTGCCAGAAATATGAAAAAGCCGTAGCATCTCTGTGCCGCATCCTGAAGCCTCATTTTGCCTGGTTCCCAAGCTGCAGCTTGGGAACCAGGCAAAATAGTCCTTGACCTCCGTGTATTATTTTCACTACAGTTCGTGCTACCAGATTATCCAGGGAGGTGGTAAATATGTCCAAACTCGTCAGGTTCGGCGTGTCGCTGGAAGAAGACTTGCTCATTCAGTTCGACCGGCTGATCAAGCAAAGAAAATATACCAACCGCTCCGAGGCCCTTCGCGATATGATCCGCGAAGAGTTAATCAAGAAGGAATGGACGGAAAACAAGGAAGTGACCGGGGCGATTACGCTGGTTTATGATCATCATACCAGAGAACTGGTTACCAAAGTGCTTGACGTTCAACATGATTATCATGCCTGCATTCTGTCCAGTCAGCATATCCACATGGATCATCACAATTGTTTTGAAATCATTGTGACCAAAGGCAAATCAAAAGAAATTGAAGCGCTTTTTCAAAAATTAAAGTCGATCAAAAGCGTGAAACATGCGGGATTCATGATGGCGACGAAGGGTGAACATATTGCCTGATATTGATTCTTTGTTGCTGCATGTTGATGATCAGCGTCATCGCCGCGCTATTTGCCATTATTGTCCGGCGATGCGTTGTCTTCTTCCGGTCATGGCGCCTGCAATGACTGCCTGTCCCAGTGAAATGCCGCCGTCGCCCGGGGGTGCCTGGCTGTGGCAATAGACATCAAAGCCGGAATGTGTCAGTTTGTCTAGCGTGCCTTCCAGCAAGATTTTATTCTGAAAGCATCCGCCGGAGAGCGCCACGCGGGTCAATCCCGTGGTCTGGCGCATGGTTTCGGCCATGGCGGCAAACGCGTCAATGAGCGTCTGATGAAACGAGGCGGCGATTTTCTCCTGGCGTAGCCCTGCATTCAGGCCGTCAACAATCGCCCGGATGGCGGCGGACATTTCCAGAATACAGGGGCTGCCGGATTGGCGCACAATTTCAAAAGGGTAGGGCGATCCCGAAGAACCGGTTGCCAGCGCTTCCAGCTCCATAGCGGCCTGGCCTTCGAAATTAACAGTGCGGCGCAAACCGATCAGCGCGGCGACACCATCAAAAAGCCTGCCCAGCCCTGAAGACAGGGGAGAATGAATTTTGCCGTCAATGATTCTATTCAACAGATCCATCTGATCCTGATCCGTACACACATTCAGATTCCGGGCTATTTCCTGCCAGGATGCCCCATAAGCGGTTTTCAGCAGGCTTGCGGCTATTCGCCAAGGCTCGCGGATTGCTTTTTCACCACCGGGCAAAACGATGTATTGAAGATGGCCTGCGCGCTGGAATCCGGTTTCGCTGGCGATCAGAAATTCTCCGCCCCAGGCTGTTCCATCCGGGCCGTAACCCGTGCCGTCCATCGCCAGACCGATCACGTCGCCATCGAGCTGATTTTCCGCCATGCAGCTTACAATGTGGGCGTGGTGATGCTGAACCCGGATGACTCTTTTGGTGGTAAGAGCCTCAGCCGCCTGTGTGGAATAGTAAGCCGGATGAAGGTCGCAGGCGATGATCTGAGGATCGGATTCGGTGATTCTTTTCATCAGGGCGAGGCTCTCAGTAAAAAAATCGCGTGCCTGCGGAGTTTCCATGTCCCCGATATGGGGGCTGACAAAGGCGAAATAGCCTTTTAAAATACATTGCGCTGTTTTCAGATGTCCCCCCAGCGCCAGAACCGGCGGATATGATTCCTTTAGCCGGAGCGGTTGCGGAACATAGCCGCGCGACCGCCTCATGAGCCTTGGTTTCTTAGCGGCAACGAGGGCGATGGAGTCGTCGCAGCGCACGCGAATATCGCGGTTGTGCGTGAGATAGTAGTCGGCGATACCACGCAGACGGCCCAAAGCTTCGCGGTTGCCGGTGCAGATCGGTTCGTCCACCTGGTTGGCGCTGGTCATCACCAGCGCCGTGAAATGGTTTTCCAAAAGCAGATGGTGCAGGGGGGTGTAGGGCAGCATGATGCCGAGGTTGGGCACTTTGGGAGCTACCATCTCTGAGATCAGGCCGCTTTCGATTTTTTGAAGAAGAACAATCGGCCGCTGGGGCGAGGTCAGCAAGGATTCTTCTTCAGGACTCACATGGGCGATCTGCCGCGCCAGTTCCAGGTCGCGCGCCATAATGGCAAGGGGCTTTTCCTCGCGGTATTTGCGCGACCGGAGCTTTTTCACCGCCTCGTCATTTTCCGCATCGACGCTTAAGTGAAAGCCGCCCAGGCCTTTAATGGCAAGGACATGACCCGCTGAAAGCAAATCAACGGCGGTTTTGACGGGATCATCCGTTTTTACGGGCCTGCCTTCCGCGTCTGACAGGTTTAATCGCGGACCGCAGACCGAACAGGCATTGGGCTCGGCGTGGAAGCGACGGTCGGCCGGATTGTCATATTCGCCGCGGCATTCGGGGCACAGGTCAAAACAGGCCATGGAGGTGTTGGCCCGGTCATAGGGAATGGCGTTGATGATGGTCAGGCGCGGGCCGCAGTTGGTGCAGTTGATGAAGGGATAGCGGAAACGCCGGTTTGAAGGATCGAACAGTTCTTTTAAACAGTCGGGGCAGGTGGCCGCATCGGGCGTGATGTGAACGTCCGCATGCCCCTGTGTGTCGCTTTGGATGATTTCAAAAACAGGGTCATGGCGGATTTCTATATCCGTTGATTCAACGTGCGTGACGGAAGCCAGCGGCGGCAGTTGCCCCCTTACGTCAGACAAAAAAGAGTCCACGGAAGCGGGTTGGCCTTCCACTTCCACGGTTACGCCTTCCGGCCGGTTTTGAACAAATCCGGTCAGACCGTTTTTTACGGCCAGACGATAAACAAAGGGCCGGAAGCCGACCCCTTGAACGATGCCGGAAAAAAGATAACGGATTCTTTTTTTGTCGATATTGCTATGATTTAAAGGCATCAATCTGCTTGGTCAGCCAGGCAAGCCAGGCCTCCAGTCCCGCGCCGGTCTTGCAGGACACTTCAAAAATATTTAAATTCTTATTCAACGCCATCGAGTCGCGTCTGGCTTTTGCCAAGTCAAAATCAACGTAAGGCATCAAATCCATCTTATTGATCAGAAGAGCAGCCGATTCCTGAAACATCAGGGGATATTTAGCGGGCTTATCCGCACCTTCGGGCGTACTGAGCAGCATGGCCTTGATGTTTTCGCCGACTTTGAATTCAGCGGGGCAGACCAGATTGCCGACATTTTCCACAATCAAGAGATCAATTTTATTGAAATCAAAGGAAGGAAATGTTTCCCGGATCATGTTGCCGTCAATATGACAGGCGCCGCCCGTGTTGATCTGAACGACGGGAATATCCAGTTTGGCAATGCGGTCCGCATCATAGGTATCCTGGATGTCGCCTTCGATGACGGCGATCTGGTATTTTTCGCGCAAAGCGATAATGGTTTGCTCCACCAGCGACGTTTTTCCCGCGCCGGGCGAGCTCATCAGATTGATGACATACATTTTATGCTGATCAAAGAGTTTTCGATTATCTTCCGCAATCCGGTTATTGGCGTCCAGAACATTTTTAACCACGGTTACTTTCACTGCAAGACCTCCGTTAATAATATTTGTAGTAGGTGGAACATGTCCCCTCCGATGAAACCATGCAGGGCCCGACAGGATTTGCCGGAGTACAAACTTTCTTGAATAAGGGGCAATCGTGCGGCAGCTTGATGCCGCGCAAAATATCGCCGCAGCCGCAGCCGGGAGGATCGCCCGTGCGAATATCCGGGATGGAAAATTTATTGAGCGTGTTGAATGACGCAAATTCGCCGCGCAGGGCAAGCCCGCTTGACGGAATGGTTCCCAGGCCGCGCCACTCGGCGTCTGTAATTTCAAAAACGGTTTGCAGCAGGGTCATCGCCCGCGGGTTGCCTTCGGGTCGCACGCCCCGGCTGTACTGGATGGCCACATCCATTTTCCTGCCTTCAATTTGCTGCAGAAGCATCCAGACGCCTTCGAGAATATCCACCGGCTCGAAACCGGTAATCACGGCGGCGCGGCCCGCGTCGGGAATCATCCGGTAGGCGTCGGCGCCGATCATGGTGCTGACGTGGCCCGGGCACAGAAATCCGTCGATATTGAGAAGCGGGTCAGCAAGCAAAGCCGAAATGGCCGGAGGCACAATTTTATGAACGGAGAACACTGAGACGTTCCGGATTTCTTTTTTTCTTAAACTGGCGATAACAGCCGCAATGGTCGGCGCGGTGGTTTCAAAGCCGATGCCCATCATGATGATTTCTTTTTGAGGATGGGCAAGCGCCATTCCGATGCATTCGTCGGCGGACGAAACCACCCGGACATCACAGCCTTCCGCCCGCTTTTTTTGCAGGCTGTCCCCCCCCGTTCCCGGCACCCTGAGCATATCGCCGAAGGTGGCAAAAATGACATCGGGCTGCGATGCGAGATAAAGCGCAATGTCCACGTCGCGCGCCGATGTTACGCAAACCGGGCAGCCGGGGCCGGACATGAGGCGGATGTTCTCCGGCAGCAGCTTGCGGATGCCGAAGCGGCCGATGGCATAGGTATGGCTGCCGCAGATTTCCATGATTGTGACGGGCTGCAACAGTCTTTGGGCTGCGGCATTGATTTGTTTCAGAAGTCCGGCAACGACGGCCGGGTCCCGGTATTCGTCAATAAATTTCATTGTCGATAATCTCTTGCAGGCATTTCAGTTTATCCAGGGCGGTCTCAGTGTCGATTTTATGAATGGCATAGCCGGCATGAGTGATGACGTAATCGCCGATAACAGCCTCTTCGTCGATAATGTCCAGGCAGACCTCCCGGCGCGTGCCGCTGATGTCGATAATCGCGTAGTTATCCTGGTCAATAGAGATGATTTTTCCGGGGAATCCGATACACATAAAATAATCCTAATCTACATCCAGTTCTAAAATTTGTAATTCTTCCGTTCCTCCCGTGAGCACCACGTCCAGACCGCCGCAAGCGGGACACATTCCCGTATGGGCTTTTACCTCTAAATCCTTTTCACACGAAAAGCAATGGATGAACGCTGGCAGGATTTTAAAATCCAGCGCCGCGCCTTTTGCAGGCGTGTCTTTGGCCTGTACGTCAAAGGCAAACTGCAGCGTTTTGGGTTCAATGCAAGACAGGCGGCCATAGGAAAGAGATATGCTGTTTACTTTGTTAAAGCCGTCACGCGCGGCATAGTCGGAAACGATATGGATGATGGATTCGGCAAGATAAAGCTCATGCATCGGGCAGTCTTTCCGGAGCGATGTTCAGAATTTTAAGTTCCGCCAACAGCAATTTTTCCATAGCGTCGAATTTTTCATACAAAAGCGGATTCATTTCCAAAACCATATCTTTGTAATTCTGTGGCACGATGCAAAGAAATATTGTTTCCGGCGATTCGCCCATCAGTTCGGTTTTGAAAAGCACATCGGGAAAGGTTACTTCATGGGCGGAAGTCGGCGGCGGCATGTTCAGTTCCATTTCCTCTTTCGTGAAACGATAGATGGAGCCAGGCTTGTCCTCCACCTTCAAAGCGTCCACGACGATCAGATGATCGCAACTGCAAATGATGTCGATCAGGGCATAGCCCAGGGTTCCCCCGTCAATGATTCGAACATCATCCGTTGCATGGTAGCGCTTGGAAAACCAGCGCACGAAATGAATGCCGAAACCATCATCCGACATTAAAATGTTGCCGATGCCCAAAACTGTAACTTTGTTTCTATCCGTCATTAGTTCTATTTTTAAAAAAGGGAAAGGGGAGACCAAGTTTCTCTCCCCTTTCCGGTAAATGGGTTTGACTGCGGTTGCAGTCGTTTTAGTGTTTTTCTTTCTTGAAAATGTTCCCGCTGATCATGGACGATACGGTGCCTTTTTTAAGAACGGCGTCGTACCAGAAGGCCATGTAAATATGCACCACAATAAAAAGAATGAAAAACCAGGTGAAGATGTGGTGAATGTATCTTACCATGGCCAGTCCGCCCATCAGGTTTTCCACAGGGCGCAGAATTTTATAGGCGATGGCCGTAAATCCCTCGTGATACCCGGCGCCCATTAAAATCAGCCCGGTGACGCAGATGACAAAAACCATGAACAGCAACCCAAGGTACGCCACGGACTGCAACGGACCATAAAGGGTCTTGTAGTCCGGCCCGTCTTTGGTGATCAGCAGATAAAACTTGACCTGATGAATCGAATTTTTTATGTTTGCCCAAGCAAAGAAATCCTTCCAATCCGCGTGAAAGCGCGAAAAGAAGGCCAGATAAATTCTCCAGATAAACAGGAACAGCAGAATCACTCCGAAGAGGATGTGAACAAATCGCATGTTTCCCATGAAAAATTTATCTCCCGTTTCTCCCTGTGTAATTGTAAAGGGGCTGGCAATATAGAAACCGGTGACTATCAGGATAAAAATCGAGAGAGCCATGGCCCAGTGGTTAATCCGCATCGCAACGGACCACTCTCTGACGCTGGTTATTTTTTCCACAGTATCCTCCTTATCGCTTAAGCCACTTTGAATTTTTTAATCTCATTCGTTTTCGGATCAATGATATGCACGGCACAGGCCATACAGGGATCAAACGAATGGATCGTCCGGATAATTTCCAGCGGCTGGTTAACATTGGCCAGTTTTGTCCCGATCAGAGATTCCTCATAGGGACCCCGCAAACCGGCCTTATCACGCGGCGAACAGTTCCAGGTGGAAGGAACCACGGCCTGATAATTGGAAATCACGCCGTTTTCGATCTTGATCCAGTGCCCCAGCGCGCCGCGCGGCGGTTCCGTCATGCCGCGACCTTGCGCCGGTTTTTTGGGAACGTCGCAGCGTGTCCAGGTGCGGGTGTCGCCCTTTTTGATGTTGCCGATCAGTTCGCTCACCCATTCTTCCGTATGATCCGCGATGTACTTGGTTTCCAGAGCGCGGGCGGCCGTTCTGCCCAGCGTGGAGAACAAAACGGTGGCGGGAAGTCCGGCGGCTTTCAATGTCGAGTCGATCAGTCCCTTGATTTCTTTGTGGCCCTGAGCGTAAGCGACGACCAGGCGGGCGAGTGGCCCTACTTCATGCGGCAGGTTGTCGTAACGCGGCGCTTTGCACCATGTGTATTTTTCGTCGCCCTTGAGGTTGCCGTTTTTATCGTACCCGGTGTATTTGGGTTCGTTTGTTCCTTTATAAGGATGTTCGGGTTCCTTGGAATCATACCAGGCGTGCGTGACTTCTTCTGTGATTTTTGCTTCATCAAGCGGCAACGGTTTTGCCAGATTTCTATTTTTGACCACACCGCGCGGGAAAAGGGTTTTGTTCCAATCGTCATCCAGCGGGAATCCGCCATAAGACAGATAATTCTTCACGCCGCCACCGATGCCTTGCAGGCCTTCGTCCTTATAGTAGGTTGCGGCCAGCATGACGTCAGGCAGATAAGCCGTTTCCATGAAGTTCTTCACTTCCTTGAAACGGAATAAAAACTGACCCAGGCGATCGGCGTCGAATAGATCCATGCCGGAGGTGATACCGCCGACGACCAGCGTCTGCGGATGAGGATTTTTTCCGCCCAGAATGGCCATCATCTGCGCGCCTGTTTTAGAGACGGACAGAGCGTCAAGATAATGTGAAAGAATAATCAGGTTCGCTTCCGGCGGCAGCTTGTAGGAGGGGTTTCCCCAGTAAGCGTTTGCGAAAGGTCCCAGACGGCCTGATTTTACGAATTTGGTGATGCGCTCCTGAACGGCCTTGTAGTGGGTGGCCGAGCAGTTGTAGGGATTGGGGCTGTAGCCTCTGGCCATGTCCACGGCCTTTTTGGGATCGGCTTTGAGGGCGCTGACGATATCCACCCAGTCCAGGCCATGCAGATGGTAAAAATGCATGATATGATCTGTAATATACTGCGCCGAGCTGATGAGATTGCGGGCGATTCTGGCATTGGGCGGAGGCTTGATGCCAAAGGCGTCCTCGCAGGCCATAATGCTGGCTTCGTAATGCACGTAGGTGCAGACGCCGCAGAAGCGCTGCACGATCATACCGGCATCGCGCGGATCGCGGCCCTTCAGAATCGTTTCAATGCCGCGCCACAGCGTGATGCTGCTCCAGGCATCCTTGATGACGTTTTTCTCGTCCACTTCCACTTCAATTCTCAAATGTCCCTCAATCCTGGTGATCGGATCGACAATAATTCGCTTAGTCATGTTTTTCCTCCTGCTCATTCATCTGGTCGTCTTTCCTGTGTCGAATCGCGCTGGCCACGGCGTGCACAGCAATGCCGGCCACAGTGACACCGGTCAGGGCGATGCCGATGTTATCAACGGTTTTTTCGCCGCCACCGTAGGATTTATCAGGCAGCGGTTTTTCCAGCGGAGCCATCGTGTCCCAGAAGGCGGGTTCCGTGCAGCCGATGCAGCCGTGACCGGCCATGATCGGCCAGGAGATGCCGTCGTTGAAACGCACTTTACCGCAGTTGGCGTAAGTGTAGGGGCCTTTGCAGCCGACTTTGTATAAACACCAGCCTCTGAGCGCGCCTGAATCGCCCCACTCTTCCACAAATTCGGAGGCGTCGTAGTGCGACCGTCTTTCACAGTAATCGTGGATGCGTTTGCCGTAAGCCCAGACGGGTCTTCCCAGAGAATCCAGCGCGGGCATTCCGCCGAACATTAAATAGTGCAGGAGGGTTCCTGTAAAGTTGACCGCGTTGGGCGGACAGCCGGTGATGTTGACCGTGGAGATTCCAAGAGCTTTGCTGATGCTGACACAATCCGTTGGATTGGGTTTGGCAGCCGGAATGCCGCCGTCAGATGAGCAGGAACCGATGCAGATGACCGCTGCCGCTTTTGCCGTGACTTCTTTGGCGATTTCGATGCCGGTTTTTCCTTTGGGGCCAATAGTCAGGTACTTGCCGTTCAGACCGCGGGGCAGAGCGCCTTCGATGACACAAATATACTTGCCGGCAAAGTCACGAATGGCTTTTTCCAGATTTTCCTTTGCCTGGTAGCCGGAAGCCGCCATCAGCGTTTCATGATATTCCAGCGAAATCGTTTCGAGGAGAATATCATCAACGTTGGGATATGAAGAACGCAGGAATGCTTCAGTACAGCCGGTGCATTCCGCAAAATGCATCCAAATAACAGGCAGGCGGCTGAAATTTTCAGCGGCCTTGGCGACCATCGGACGGAAAATCGGCGGAAGCATCAAGGCGGCGGTCATTGCAGAGGTCCACTTAACGAAGTCTCTGCGGCTGATACCGCGATCCTTTAATGCTGCCTGAAAATCTTCCCTGGGTTCAGGTAACTCTTTTTCAATGTTTCCCATGTGAACCTGACAATGATTCATCAAGTCCTGGTACTGCCGGTCGATCATTTTTTTGTATTCGGAATTATCTTTTTTTACCATACTTCCCCCTTTCAATAATCTTAAGGCTGCGCACTTCCGTGCAACATGCCGGTAGTTCTTATGCCATTAACTGTATAATAATCCTTCAGCATTGCACCATTATGACTTATGGTCTGATGCCGACGGGCTTTTGATTAGCATAAAAAGATAATCGATGTAAACATAATTTTAATTTTTAGATAAGCAATTGATATTATGTAATAAATAATAATGATTTTTGACGTATTTCTAACCATATTTAATTTTTAAATCCCGGTTTCTGAAACTGAAAACAAACTTCACCAAAAACAAACGGCCGAGCCGGAACGTAAACCTCTCTTGCATGAACAAGCCTTTCCTGATAGTAAAAACGCAAGATATTTACAAAGATTTCAGGAGGAGCGTCATGAATTGCCCCGTATGCAACACCATTCAAATCAACTGGTCATGTCCAAAAGAACCGGTTGTGGTCTGGTTATGAAAGAAGAAAAGATATTACTGGAACACGGCGGGGGCGGTCTTTTGACCGGCGAGCTGATCGCCGAATATTTCCTGCCCCGTTTTCGAAACCAGTATCTCGAACGGCTGGAAGACAGCGCCGTTTTGATGCTGGGTGACCGGAAATTCTGCTTCACCACCGATTCGTATGTCGTAAGCCCCGTCTTCTTTCCCGGCGGCAACATCGGCTCGCTTTCCGTGCACGGCACGATCAACGACCTTTCCGTCTGCGGCGGCAGACCGCTTTACTTAAGCTGCGGTTTTATCCTTGAAGAAGGATTTCCTCTGGCATCGCTGGAAATCATCATTCAGACCATGGCCGACGCGGCAGCCGAAGCCGGCGCGCAGATCGTCACGGGCGACACCAAAGTGGTCGCACGCGGCGCGGCCGACGGCATCTTCATCAACACATCCGGCATCGGCGTCGTCGAATATCCCGGCGTTCTGTCCGTCAGAAGCATTCAGCCGGGTGATGTGATTCTCGTTAACGGAACTGTTGGCGACCACGGCGCGGCCATCGTTCAGGCCAGGGAAAATCTCTCGCTTGCCTCCGATATCCTGTCGGATTCCGCGCCGCTCAACGACCTGATTGCAGGCGTTCTCAAGGTCAGCCCGCATATTCACTGCATGCGCGACGCCACACGCGGCGGCCTGGGCGCGATTCTGGCGGAAATCGCCAAAAGCGCGCAGGTGCGCATCGATGTGGATGAAAAAAGTATTCCCGTTTTGGAAAACGTCCGGGGCCTCTGCGAAATCCTCGGCTTCGATCCGCTCTTTTTAGCCAATGAAGGCAAAATGATTTTGTTTTGCCCGGAAAGAGATGCCCATGTCGTTTTGGAAACCATGCAAAGCCACAAATACGGCCGCAACGCCGCCATCATCGGACGCGTCAGCAAAGCCTCGCAGGGACGGGTTGTGCTCAAAACATCCATCGGCGGCGAACGCATGATCGACCTGCCGACAGGCGAGCTGGTGCCGAGAATTTGTTAGGATGATTGAATATGGAAAAATTGTCTCATGCTGATTTGAAATTGGGAATAATAGCCGGAGGACAGCTCGGCAAAATGCTTATCCAGGAGGCAAGCAAATGGGATATTG
>CAYGNV010000022.1:3907-18972 GCA_964351355.1 uncultured Smithella sp. | reverse complement strand
GGATTGACTTTTTCAGCCAGATCGCCCGGCAGAAAGCCCAGACGTTCTCCCGCTTCCACAGCGGGCCTGGTTAGAATAATCCGCTGCACTTTCTTTTCCAGTAAATGTGACACGGCCATTGCCATGGCCAGGTATGTTTTGCCGGTACCTGCGGGGCCGATGGCCAAAACCATATCGGCACTTCTCATGGAATCGATGTAGTGACGCTGGGCAATGCTTTTGGGCGTGATAACGCGCTTTTTGGAGGAGATAAAAACCGTGTCCAGAAAGACGCGGGCTAGCTCAAAGTGGATATCTTCAGTGAGAATCCGATGGGCATAGTCAATGTCAGAAAAATGAATATGCCAGCCTTTTTCCATGAGGGTATAGAGTTGTTTGAGTAGAAGCGTGATCTTCAGGACGGCGTATTCATCACCGGTAATGGACAGATGATTGCCCCAGGGTTTAACTTTGATCTGTTCAAGCTTTTCGAGAAGTCTTAAGTGCTTGTCATGTTCGCCGCAGAGATTCTGCAATAAATTCTGATCGGCGAAGGTCAATTTCTCAACCTGGATGTTTTTAGTTGTTTTGGTCAAAAAAATATCAGCCTCTAAAATATTAATCTTAACCAAACGATATTGAATATCATTTTTATGAGCAATACCACAGGCACCTTCCATCTGAGCGCGTTTTCTATCACTATGAGGCATTGAATGCAATACAATTTACGCCTGCAAAAACAGGTGGGCAAAGACCTTTGCGTTGCCTAACATATTGTCAATTGGGCAGTTTTCGTCGGGCTGATGGGCATTCATGTTGGTTTTGGACCAGACGGCTGCCGGATAGTTCTTTTTGCGCAGATAGGCGGCTACCGTTCCAGCGCCGACACCACCGGTGAACGCTTTCAGAGAATAAACTTTATCGATCGCTTCCTGAAGGGCGCAAACAACAGGAGCATCGGCAGGCGTGGGAAGCGCGGGCTGAACGTATTGCTCCTTGGAAATCTCGATTTTCACTGAAAATTTCTTTTCCACTTTTTTCGTGATCTTTGTGATCTCGTTCAGGATATCTTGGAGATCGTATTGCGGCAGCACACGGCAATCCATGTAGAAAACATCTTCGCCGGGAATGGTGTTGATGTTGCCCACGTTGGCCTCTTTCTTCGTCGGTTCAAACGTGCTGACGGCAGGATCAAAAAGAGGATCAACAGCATCGAATATCTTGCGTAGTCTCGTTAATCTGGTCACAAGATATGCAGCGGCGGACAACGCGTTATTGCCCTGTTGAGGTTTGCTGGCGTGGCATTGTTTGCCTATGGTTTTGAAGCCCAGCCAGAGGATGCCTTTTTCCGCGATTTCTATCAGCGATCCTTCGGGATTCCCCGAATCGGGAACCACGATGAAATCATCTTTGCTGAAAATCTTTTCCGGTAAGTCCAGCACGTGATATAATCCTTTACCGCCGGAGGTTTCCTCGTCCGCCACAAAGAAAAGACCGATGGAGGATGAAGGGAGGATTCCTTCATCAATAAAAGCCTTGGCGGCAAAAATAGAGGCCACCATGTCCTGCTGATTGTCTTCTGTTCCGCGGCCATAAATATGGTTGTCTTTAACATAGGCTGTGTAAGGATCGGCGCTCCAGAGGTTGAGTTCGCCCGGTGGAACGATATCCAGATGCGTGATGATCCAGACGAAACGCGATTGATTTATTCCTTCCATGGACGTCAGAAAATTGGGACGCAACCCGGCGGAAACGCTGTCATCCGGCGCATCATAATGACGAAAAGATACAAAACCCATTTCGATAAGACGTCTTTTCAGCAGCTGCGCTTTCAGCATTTCGCCGTTGCCGCCGTTGATCGGACCGACAGCAGGCACGGCCGTCAACGCTTTTTGCAGTTCAACCATATCGTTTCGGTAGGTGTCAATTCTGCGGGAGATTCTCTGAAAGGTGGGTTCGTCAACCATCGTTGGTCCTCAATTTATTCCAGTGGTGAGATAAAAACAGGTTGTTCCCATTTATCAGGCCATTTGCCGAACTGATCCGTATCCCCTAAAATAAGCGTCAGCCGTTTTTTCTCATTCAGATACTTTACGGCTACACGCTTTAAATCAGCGCGTGTCACGGCTTCAATTCTTTTTCGATAGCTGCTCAGATAATCAGCAGGCAATTTTTCATACGCCATGGTCATTTGCTGAACAGCGATCTGGCTGGGTTTCTCAAACGAAAAAATAAAACCGTTGATAATGGATCTTTTTGCCCAGTTCAGTTCGGTCTGAGATACTGAACCGGCCGCAATATCCTGCAAGATGGTGTTAATCAAATGAAGCGCCTGAAAGGTTGATGCCGTTTTCGTAAAAGCATACGTTCCGAAAACACCATAATTGGACCGTGCCCGGTAAAAACTGCCGGCACTGTATGCCAGACCTTCATTATTGCGCACGGCGCTGAATATCCGTGAAGAAAAACCGCCGCTGCCGATAATAAAATCAAGAACCGAAAAAGCGTGAAAATCGGGATTATTCTTGCTGAGCGTTAATTCCCCGCTGACCACGGTTGATTGCGAAAGTTGCTTCCGGATAAAGAAAACACCACGGCCCGCTTCTTTCGGCGGCGGGGCAGCATCGAGGGCGCGCCGGGAATATTTCCAGTGGTCAAAGTATTGCCGGATTTTATTTACGGATTCTTCCTTGGAAATATCGCCGGAGACCGCCAGCATCATGTTAGCCGGGAAAAAATATTCCCGGTGAAAAGCGATCAGGTCAGCGCGGGTGATTTGCTTAAGAGAGCTTGTCGTAGCGTAACGCCCGCGCGGATCACCAGGATAAAGCAGCCGGTTGAATTCGCGAAAGGCCAGTTTCTGAGGATTATCCACTATCCGGCGCAACTCTTCATTTTTCAACGAAAGCGCCAATTGCAATTTATCTTCTTCAAAAGCCGGTTGGATGAGTATCTGCGAAAGGATGTCAAGACAGGCGTCCATATCACCCTTTAAAAAAGAAAAATTAACAGAGGCGGAATCGAGCGACATAGAAATGGAGGGTGACGCGGCCAAAAAATCCAGTCGCTGATCAATTTCGGCGCTGCCTAATTTGGTTGTGCCGCCTGTTCTCATCACGGAAGCAGTCAGTTCCGCCACACCTTCTTTACCACGGGGATCATACAGCGATCCGGTTCGCACCAGTGCGGATATGGAAACCAAAGGCAATTCGCTATCCCGCAGATAAAACAAAATCATGCCATTTTCCAGCAGAACTTGCTCGGCCTGTTGTATCTTAAATACCAGTCCGGGATATTTTATTTGGTTTGGAGGACGGAACGTTTGATCCGCAAATGCCCCTGACGGGATTATTCCACAAAGCAGGGACACCAGCAGTCCAGTTAAAATATTGAAATAACTATTATTTTTCATTTTTACCCGTGTTTATATTTTTATCCGTCTTTTTGTTTAAAACCGCGATAGTCCGGTTCCCGGCTACCAGATACTTTACGGCCGCTGCCTGAATATCCATTGCCGTTACTTTGTCAACGTGAGAAATGTAATTGGAAACGTATCGGTAATCTCCCAACAGCAATTCATAGTATGAAAGAATGGAAGCCAGTTCAGAATTGGAATCCAGGCTTTTAATATAATCCATCTTTAATTGATTCTTGGCCTTGATCAGTTCTTTGTCGGGTATAGGATAGTTCTTAATGTTTTCCAGTTCATGAAAAATAACCGCCAGGAGTTCATCGTTCGTGTGCGGATTGCGTGGGCGGGCCCAGATCGCAAACAGATTGGGATATCTTGTGGCGGGCATGCCGTTATGAACGCTGATCCTGTCGGCAATTTGCATCTGCAACACCAGTTTGGCATACAGACGGCTGGTTCTGCCTTTGCTCAAAATCGTTTCCAGCACATCGAAGACATAATCTTCAGCGGCGGGTGCGGTCGGCTTGTGATAACCGATGATCATCGACGGATTGGCGTCAAACAATACTTCCACTTTGCGCTCCCCATTTTGCGGCGGTTCGGCAGGAATGGCGGCAGGCAGGGAATTTCCTTTGGGAATCCGTCCAAAGTATTGATCAATCAGTTTTAACGTCGTTCGGGTATTAATATCTCCGACCACGGCGATGACCATATTTTTGGGCGACAGATATTTATGATGAATATGCCGAATGGCCGCCTGACTCATGTAGGTTAAATCCTGAGGCAAGCCTAGAATAGGCACGCCATAGGGATGAACTGTATAAGCCGCGTTCATAAAGGATTCATAGAGTTTGCCGTCAGGATTGGACTCCACTCGCTGTCTTCTTTCTTCCAGAATGACGTCGCGTTCCGTGTAGAATTCACGAAAGACGGGGTGAAGCAGTCGGTCGGCTTCAATACGCGCCCAGAGTTCAATTTTATTGGCAGGCAGGCTGACGTGGTAGGTTGTAACATCCTGACCGGTGGACGCGTTCATATTCAGGGCGCCATTTTCCGTGTAAAGCCGGTCAATCTCATTGGGAATGTAATAACTGCGGTGCTCGGACTGTAATTGTTTCAGATTCACAGTAAGCTGCTCAATGCGTTTCTGATCGACGTTTGTTTGCCTCATTCTCTCGTGATCCAGCGCTGAGCCGATCTGTTCGATTTGCGCAAGCAGCTTCTTTTCCGCCGCATAGTTTTTCGTGCCAATCGTTGTCGTGCCTTTAAACAGCATGTGTTCCAGAACGTGCGCGGCGCCGCTTTGCCCCTTGACTTCATCAACCGCTCCGACGCGATGGCGGATATAGAGAGAAACCGTCGGGCTGAATTTGCGCTCCAGCATCAAAACGGTTAGACCATTATCCAGTTTGGCTTTGACGACTTTCTTTTCCAAGTCTATCGCCCATGCCGTAGTTGTCCAGCAAGAAATGATTAACCAGACCAAGAATAAACTAAATTTATTTCGTGTCAACATGATCTATCTCATCATTGGATTTTTTTGGAAAAAAGCGGAAGAAAGCATAAAGAATGCCGACAATACAAAACAAAATGATGAAAGAGGCAGAAAATAAAGTCATCACGAATTCAAGAGGATTGGCCATCTTAAATGAACTCACCAGGATATCGATGCCGAACACTAAGAAAAACAGCGACAGCAAAAGAACAATGATATTTTTAATCCGGACAACAGCCTTCATTTTGCAACACTCGTTTCTTTCGGTAATGTTTTGAGCTTTGCTTTGCTCCTGCTGTAAGCATCGTAACTGAAATCATCATTACGGCAGCATAATAGCGAGTTGTTATGATATAGAGGTTCATGCTGAATGTCAAATGGTGAAGCCGCAAGCGCATCGGCCCACATCTTCGTGCCGGGAATCGGCGAATATTCGGCAAGCACGGGTTTGGCGCCGCTCTGTAAAATAAAATCAATGCTCTGTGTTACATCCACTTCTTTTTGACCCGGGATGCCGCATAAGAGATAAACGCCGATATTTTCCGTTTTGTATCCCGCGTTTTTGAGATGAATGACCGCTTTCTGCAGTTCTTCATTTTGGACTTTTCCGCCCGTTTCTTTTTGTAATTGAAAATTAGCGGTTTCAAAACCGAAGCGAATGGTTTTAAAACCGGAATCGTAGAGGATCTTACTTAATTTTGTGTCGATTTCCCTTAAATGCAGACCATTGGGGCAGTGAAAACGACAGGATAACTTCCGCCTTTTTACTTCATCAAGCAGGGGAATGATCATCTTTTCGGAATCGACCAGCAGCGCGTCATCATAAAAACTGAAGTCGATCACACCGAAGTTCTTCTGCCAATGTTCTATTTCATCAACCACCTTGACCGGATCACGTCTCAGGAACTTCTTTTGAAAGATATGGGAGGAACAGTAACTGCAACGATACGGACAGCCAAGCGATGTAATCATCGGAACTTGATCGATCCGGCGCACCAGATCCAATGCAGGGTAGGGCAGGGCGTTCAAATCGTCTTCATCGGGATCGAAAATGATGTCTTCGTCGAAAAGCTGCTGGATCAATTGCAATATCTGTTTTTCCCCGCGGCCGCGAACCACATAATCGGCGCCGGAATTGGCCACGGCGTGATCGTAGCAAAGAGAGGCATATTTGCCGCCCAGCACAACGGGAATGCCCGGCATCATCTCTTTGACGATTTTAATGGCTTCAAAAACACCCGGATACCAATACGTCATCATGGAAGTAACCAGCACCATATCCGTGTCGGGATAAAGACCAAGTTCCGTCCGGAATATATCCGGTTCAATTCCATAACGGCAATAACTGCGTGGCAACACTTGGAGACAGTCCGGTTTGTCGATCACCTGACGGAAGAACCGGCCGTGGCCGTAAACATGCCGCCTGGGTACTTTGCCGCTTTTTTGCAGCATGAGCGGGGAGTGTGGATCAAGGCAATCGATGTATGATATTCGATGGGAGTTTACGCGCAAAAGACCGCCCAGGTATAAAAGTCCCAATGGTTTCAGCCAGAAATCGTACGCGGCAAAATCATAAATCCAGGGATTGATCAACAGAATGTTTTTACTCATGGATGCGCCTTTTAGCATACAAGTCCATGAATTACAAAGTGTAGTCATACCTATTCCTATGCATCATCTTCAAACAGTATATTAATTCTAGAAAAACTGTGAAAGCCGGTAATTGACGAATTGTTATAAATATGTAATATGACGTCAAATGTTGCTGTAAAAGAATCTAATCCCGATATAAACGATGACTCATAAAAAAAGGAATCCATTACCGATTGCAGATAACCGATTACCACGCCAAATATTATGCCCATGAGTTGACGAAACGTTGTTCTTCGGACAACCTGGAAAAACTGGCCGCATCCCTGATGGATGCACAGGTTGACCTGAACCCCCATCAAGTTGAGGCGGCGCTGTTCGCCTTCAGATCGCCTCTTTCTCGCGGAGCCATATTGGCCGATGAAGTGGGGCTTGGGAAAACTATCGAAGCGGGAATTATTCTTTCTCAGATATGGGCCGAACGGAAGCGTAAAATTCTCATTATCGTTCCATCCAGCCTGAGAAAGCAATGGAATCAGGAATTACAGGAGAAGTTCTTTCTCCCCTCCATGATTCTTGAAACAAAGTCCTATAATCAACATATCAAGCAAAAAAGCCGGAATCCCTTTCAGCAAGATGAAATCGTCATAACCTCCTTCCAGTTTGCTCGCAGCAAGGCAGACCGGATCCATGAAATCGCCTGGGACCTTGTCGTGATCGACGAAGCCCATCGGCTGCGAAATGTTTACAAGCCTTCCAACAAGATTGCCCGTGCCATAAAGGATATTCTTGTGGGCGTGCCCAAGTTGCTGCTCACAGCCACGCCTTTGCAGAATTCACTGATGGAACTGTATGGGCTGGTCAGTTTTATCGACGATCATACTTTTGGCGACGTCCGGAGCTACAAAAGCCAGTTCGCACGCCTGAACAATGAGATCAATTTCGATGATCTAAAGGCCCGTCTTGCACCCATTTGCAAACGAACCTTGCGGCGGCAGGTGCTCGAATATATCAAATACACCAACCGCATTCCTATTACACAGGATTTTGTTCCGACACCGGATGAACAGGTGCTTTATGACCTCGTATCCGAATACCTCCGCCGGGAAAGCCTTCAGGCACTGCCGGCAAGCCAGCGTACCCTGATGACCCTTGTGCTTCGGAAACTTCTGGCCTCTTCGACCTTTGCCATCGCCGGCGCTCTGGATTCGCTTATCAACAGGTTAAAGGCAAAACTTAAAGACGCCAACCGCCCGTCATGTCCGAAATCTTCAGTCGGAAACCTGTCATCCCCGAATGTTTCTGTCGGGGATCCAGATTCTAACAAGTTAATAAAAGATGGATTCCCGACTGACCCTTCAGGAATGACATCATCGGTCGAAGAGACATTGGCTGAAGATTTTGAAGTCCTGGAAGAGATCAAGGATGAATGGGAAGAGGATGAAGTCGAAGAAAGGTTGACGGTCGAAGATATTCAGACGATGACCAGGGAGATTGGCGATCTGGAGGCTTTTCGGGATCTGGCTGTGTCCATTACCCAGAACTCGAAAGGGCAGGCCCTTCTTCTGGCTCTCAAAGCTGGCTTTGCCAAAGCCGAGGAACTGGGGTCCAACAAGAAAGCCATTATTTTTACTGAATCAAGAAGGACGCAGGACTATCTCTACCGCATTCTCTCTGCGGCGGATTATGACGGACGAATTGTCCTTTTCAACGGCTCCAACAGCGATCCCTCATCACGGGAAATTTATCGGTCATGGCATGAACGCCACCTGGGAACCGATCGAATCTCCGGCTCCCGCACCGCTGACATGCGTTCAGCGCTGGTGGATCAATTCAAAGGGCCAGCCCAAGTCATGATCGCCACGGAAGCGGCGGCAGAAGGGATCAACCTGCAATTCTGCTCCCTCGTGGTCAATTATGACCTCCCGTGGAATCCGCAACGGATCGAGCAGCGAATAGGGCGTTGCCATCGGTACGGCCAGGCCCACGATGTTGTCGTTGTTAACTTTATCAATCGGAATAATGCCGCCGATCAGCGCGTTTATGAACTGCTTTCGGAGAAATTCACCCTTTTTAATGGTGTCTTCGGCGCCAGCGATGAGGTGCTGGGAACCATAGAATCGGGCGTGGATTTTGAGAAGCGGATCGTCAGGATTTATCAGGAATGCCGAACGCCGGAAGAAATCCAGTCATCCTTTGACGAACTCCAGCGGGAACTTGAGACGGAAATAGACGGGAACATGAAGCTCACCAGGAAACAGCTTCTGGAAAACTTCGACGAAGAGGTTCATGAAAAGCTGCGGGTTAACCTGAAAGAAAGTACGGATTACCTGAGCCGATATGAAAACTGGCTTTGGGAGCTGACCGGCCATTGCCTCCAACCTCATGCCACCTTTCTTCAGGGAGAAACGGCATTCCATCTTAAGGAAAATCCCTTCAACGGAAACACCATTCCCCTTGGACTGTATCGGATGGGACGGCACGTCGAGGATGCGCATATTTACCGTATCGGACATCCTCTGGCGCAGAATATTCTGAGTAACTTAACCGGAAAAACTTTACAGGATGGCGACATCCGGTTCAATTATTCTGAACACCCGGTTAAGATTTCCATCATCGAACCGTTGGTGGGGAAAACCGGCTATTTATCTCTTATAAGCATGTCAGTCGAATCCTTTGAGGCAGAAGACTACCTGATTTTCTCAGCAGTAACGGAAGATGGTTCTTTTCTCGACGAAGAGCAGGCACAGCGATTATTTTCATTGCCGGGTGAATGCCGCGGGCCATTGAAAGCTGCACTAACTTGCCGCGATAAGCTGCAAAGTGTGTTTAAAACTAGGCAGAGCAGAATTATCGATGCCATCAGTGCCAGAAACACCAATTTCTTCGATCGTGAGATGGAAAAACTGGAGAAGTGGGCGGATGATCTGAAAAGCGGTCTGGAATTTGAGTTGAAAGAACTGGATCGGGAAATCAAATTTCAGAAGACCGAATCGAAGAAAATCATCACACTGGATGAGAAACTGACAGCCCAGAAGGCCATTAAGGAAATGGAAAAGAAGCGTAATGCCCTGCGCCGCAATATTTTTGCAGCCCAAGACGAGATTGAAAACCGTAAGGAAGTATTGATTGCAGATGTGGAAACACGGTTGCGGCAGCGGATAAAAACACAAGAGTTGTTTGCTATCCACTGGCAGTTGGTGTAGCGTTACTACACAATATCATTACAAAAAAACATAAAAGATTCGGTCAAACGGTAATAAAAAAGGCCCTTGCGGGCCTTCCAATGGCGTTGCCATCCACCTCCGGGCAACCGGATTGAAGGTATTTTGACAAATAACATTGCAGAAGTCAAACAATTTTATGTACTTGAATTAAAGCAGAGTGACTTCGGAAGAAGCTTCGGAGAAAACTTAGGTGCAAATTTCGGAGATAATCCTTCGTATCATCAGAACCAACAAGACTGTCCGCATAAGACAGTTTGCGGAGTTTGATGTTAATTACATTTTGTCATTCCCGCAGGTTTTAGGCGGGAATCCATGACGCGTAACGATCACATTGCCGCTGCCGGCAAACCGATCAGGTGGCAACAAAAAGAGGTCCAGCAGCCAATCTTGTGTTGACAAATTAAAAATATTTGATTATCATCTTCACCTTAGGGGTGAAGATGATGTTGAGGGGTTAACTCGCGTACAATGGAAGTTCAATTTCGAACGAAAAAATTGCAGAAGCATTATGAAAACCACAAAGAGGCGGAAAAGGTTTATGGGATACCGGTTGCCCGACGTTATATCGGTCGTATCAATATTATTAAACAGACACGCGACCTGAATGAACTGATGCAGCTTCCAGGGCTCCGTTGTCATGAACTTAAGGGGGACCGAAAAGGGCAGTATGCGATTAACCTCAATGGCTTTTATAGGATTATTTTCACAGTAGTAGGTAAAAAACTAGAAATTGCTTGCATTCAGGAGGTGAGCAAACACTATGATGACTAATAAAGAAATCCATTCCACACTGGCTATCCCTCCGGGTGAATACCTTGAGGAAGTGATTGGCGAACTTGGGATGACCAAGGATGAACTGGCGCAGCGCATGGGACGTCCGGCAACCAAGCTAAGCCCAATTTTTAAGGGTGAAAAAGCAATTACCCCGGATACCGCTTTGCAACTCGAAAAGGTTGTCGGCGTGCCGGCGCATATTTGGATGGGACTCGAAGCAGAATATCGTTTGACGCTGGCGCGACAGGAACACATTCAAGAAGAAGACAATTTAGAAAAGGAAACCGATCTTGTTGCAAAATATCCCTATAATGAGCTGGTGAAGGCGGGAGAAATAGTAAAGCAGGCAAAACCTGTTGAAAAAGTTCGCGCTTTGCAGGGATTTTTTGGCGTGACGTCGCTTTCAAAGATACCTGAATTGCAACGTTATCAGCCGGCCTTTCGTTGTGCAAAATCAACCAGGGGTGAACGCACACCCGAAGCCGTGGCTGCGTGGTTGCGAATGGGTGAAAGAAGGGCGCAGAGAATAAGTTGTTCTCAATATAACAAAGATCGTCTTCAGACTTCACTTCAAAAGCTCCGTGCCTTTACGCTTGAGCAACCCGAAGTATTTCAGCAGCGATTAGCATCTATGTTGGCGGAGTGTGGTGTTGCGCTCGTTATTTGCCCGCATTTCTCTAAGACCATGACGCATGGTGCAACTTTTTGGCTTGGAAGAGAAAAGGCCGTTCTGATGTTAACAATCCGTGGCAAGTGGGCTGACATCTTCTGGTTCAGTCTTTTTCATGAGCTCGGTCATATCCTTTTGCATAGTAAACAGGGAGTGATTCTGGAAAATAACGGGGGCGATCAAATCGAAAAAGAAGCTAATGTTTTTGCTTCCGATACGCTGATTCCGCGTGAAGCTTGCACGAGGTTTATGAGAAAAGGATCTTTCCATAAAAACGACATAGCCGACTTTGCAAACACAATTGGCGTTCATACCGGTGTTGTAGTGGGACGATTACAGCATGAAAGTTTAATACAGCCGCAATATGACAATGACTTGCGGGTAAGATATGAATGGCGGCAGGCCTAAAGGATTCGAGAACGAAATTTTAGGTGGCCAACGGTAGGTATGTACGGTGATCTCCAAGGAATTGCGGGGAAAACGCTTCAAGAGATTGAGAGGTTAGAATTCAAAGCATTAGAATCTGAAAATCACATTGAATGAGAGTGATGCAAAGATGAAGTTAACAAATGTTCGGATACAGAATTATCGTGCATGTCAGGACGTTGCTCTTGAAATCGGTGAATTGCACGCGCTGGTGGGGTCTAACAATGCAGGTAAATCGACAGTGCTTCGTGCTTTGGATTTCTTTTTCAATCCGAGCATAAAATCATTGAATGAAGAATCATTCTGGAATAAAGATACAAATCTTGAAATCCGAGTAGAAGCCGTCTTCTCCGACCTGTCATTACAGGAAAAAGAGGCATTGACTGCTTGTATAAAAGCAGATGGAACTTTTCATATGGCCCGCACAGCAAGTATGGGTGGAAAATACGGTGAAGCGGAATCAGAAGCGGATCAAGGCACAGACAAAATCGTAATAGGGCAGCAATACAAAAAATCTATTCCCGAACAAGAGTGGCTTCAAGATGCCAATATAAGCGGAAGCAACATCAAGGAGTGGTGGAAAAATAAAGATCAATTGGCTGTGGGTGGAGAGAGTTTCTCTGATTTTGTAGGGAGCGCGAAACAGCCATCTGTAGGTGATTGGAAGGCAAAGGCTTTGGAGTTTGCAGAGACTTTCGCTAGTAAGATACCAATGCAAGATGCATGGATTGATAATCCCAAAGGCTATGCTAATGTCCTTAAGGGGAACCTCCCATTCTTTATCCTTGTGCCTGCCGTTCGTGATGTAACAGATGAATCCAAGGGAACTAAGACGAGCCCATTTGGCAAACTGTTGTTTGCAATTCTCGATTCGGTCACGCAGGAGAGGAAAGAGAAGATTGGAGGATACCTTACGGAAATCTCCAGGCAGATGAATCGTGCAGGTGGAGAGGAACGTGTCCCATTAATTGCTGATACGGAGCGACAACTCAATACAATATTGAACGATTTCTTTGCTGGTTGTGATCTGGAAATTGAATTTACAACACCCACTTTGGAAGTTCTTCTTAGTACGCCCAAATTATATATTGATGATGGTTTTAAAAATGCTGTTGAAAATAAAGGTCATGGATTGCAGAGAGCCGTAATTTTTAGTATTCTGCGTCGCTATGCGGATCATATGACCGCCCTTCCGGATGGGAAAAAGCGCAATCTTATACTTGCAGTTGAAGAACCGGAACTTTACATGCACCCTCAGGCACAACGCACAATTCGCCGAGTATTTCGACGTATAGCCGAAGGTGGCGATCAAGTCCTTTTTTCAACGCACTCTGCTCTTCTCGTAGATGTAGCTTATTTTGATGAAATCATCCGAATGGAATGTCATAGTAAAAATATTGACGGTAAAAAAACAACATCGTGTAAAGCATGGCAATTGCCAATGTCAAAAATGATCGAAGACATCGAAACAAGGTTTCCGAAATATAAAGGTAAAATAACTGACCAATCCATGAGAGAGCGGTACTCACATGCTTATAATCCACGACGGAATGAAGGATTTTTTGCATCAAAGATAATTCTTGTGGAAGGTTTAACGGAGGAATATAGCCTTCCTGTTTATGCCGATGCATTGCCGGATTGTTCTTTCGATCTGCAAGGTATCAGTGTAGTTGAATGCGGGGGTAAAGACCCTATGGACCGGCTATTCAGAATATTCAACGAACTGCATATACCTTGTTACATGCTCTTTGACTATGACAATGGCAACTCTGATCAAGACATTATTCAGAAATCCAAAGAACTGCTTTTGCTAGCTGGTGAACGAACCGATAGCCCCGCTTCTTTCTTTGTTGGTGAGCACGTTGCTCATTTTAACAAGAAATGGGAGCATGATTTGAAGGATGAAATCCCTGATATTGAGGCATTGACGGTTGAAGCTAGAAAATTATTGGGACTGAGCGATGATTCAGGCAAGCCTCTTATCGCGAGATACATAGCCAGAAAACTTACATCAAGCGATCCCGTTGTAGTCCCGCAAAGTATTAAAGCGATAATTGAGAAAGCAGTAAAAGTTGCATGGGTGCAAAGCTGTCTACAAACGACTCAATGTTCTTAATAAATTTATATTGGAAGGCTGAAGTGTTTTGAAATGGCCAATGACAAACAAAAACTTGAACTGACCTGGATCGGTAAGGAAAAACGACCGAAATTGGAGCCGCGGATTCTTATTGAAGATCCGGACAAATCTTATGGCGATAGGCATTCGGAAAATATGCTGATCTTCGGGGATAACCTGCTGGCGCTGAAAGCTTTGGAGCAGGACTATACCGGGAGAATCAAGTGCATCTTCATCGATCCGCCTTACAACACCGGCAGCGCCTTTACTCATTATGATGATGGTCTGGAACACTCCATCTGGTTGACGATGATGCGGGACCGTCTGGAAATTCTACGACGACTGCTGGCAGATGATGGCTCCATCTGGATTACGATTGATGATAATGAAGCTCATTATTTGAAGGTGCTGTGTGATGAGATTTTTGGACGAGATAATTTTGTTGCGAACGTGATCTGGCAAAAGAAATATTCTGTTGCAAATGATCACAAAACAATCGCACCGATGCATGACCACGTGCTTGTTTACAGGAAATCTGACGTTTGGCGGCGAAATCTATTGCCGAGGACGGATGCAAAGGACCGGCAATACCGCATGGAAGATGGAAGCGGTATTTTTCGTGCTGATAACTATACGTGCAACAAGACAGCAGAAGAACGACCAAATCTTTATTACGCTATTATTCAACCAAATACTGGTGAAGAGATATGGCCCAAAAAAACTGCTGTCTGGCGATATTCAAAGGACACCCATGAACAGAATGAAAAGGATAACCTTGTCTATTGGGGAAAAGAAGGCAAAGGTAAAGTTCCCGCGTTCAAACGATATAGGCACTCTCTGAAAAATGGTGGGCATGTAATACCGAGTACTTGGTGGACCTTTGAAGATGCGAGCCATACTGATGCAGCAAGGAAGGAAGTCCACACTGTTCTTGGAAGCACTTCGCTTGTCGACGATTTTATCACACCAAAACCGGAAGGTTTGGTTCAGCGTGTTCTAGAAATAGGAAGCAAACTCGGCGACCTTGTTCTTGATTCCTTTGCCGGTTCCGGCACGACCGGAGCCGTTGCACACAAAATGGGACGCCGTTGGATTATGATCGAGTTAGGTGAACATTGCCATACACACATTATCCCTCGTATGAAGAAAGTCTGCGACGGAACAGACCAGGGCGGCATATCCAAAGCTATGAACTGGCAGGGCGGCGGCGGTTTTAAATATTACTACATGGCACCGAGCCTTCTTAAAAAAGACCGATATGATCAGTGGGTCATCAATACCGAATACAATGCCCCGATGCTGGCTGCCGCGATGGCAAAGCATGAAAACTTCCGTTACTGCCCTGATGAGATTCATTACTGGAAGCAGGGACAATC
>CAYGNV010000022.1:0-3807 GCA_964351355.1 uncultured Smithella sp. | reverse complement strand
TGGAAACAAAAAAAGAAAAAAAGGCAAAAGGTAAAGATGCCGGCCAGGTGAATATCTTTGAAGATACGGGGAAATAAAGACTGGATCCCCGACAGGTACACTCGGGGATGACAGGTGGTGGATCCCCGACAGAAAAATTCGGGGATGACAGCGTGTGGATGGATCCCCGACAGGGATACTCAGGGGGTGACAGAATGAGTGGATGCCCGACAAAAAACTTCGGGCATGACAGATACAGGGTTGTCATTCCCGCATTTTTCTGGCGGGAATCGATAGAGGGTGCGCATGCAATACTACGTTTACATTCTGGCAAGTAAGAGACATGGAACCCTCTACATTGGTGTTACCTCTGATCTTGTTAAACGCATCTACGAGCACAAGAACGACTTGGTTGAGGGATTTACAAATAAATACGCTGTCCATGTCCTTGTCTATTTTGAGACTACAGAATCGGTGGAAAGTGCGATTGCTCGAGAAAAGCAGCTTAAGAAATGGAACCGGGCATGGAAGATTCGATTGATAGGGAAAAGTAATCCCGAATGGCGGGATTTGTATTCTGAGTTGATTTAAGGGAGTGTGGATGCCCGACAAGAGAACTCGGGCATGACATATTGCTTGGTACCCGATAGGAGTATTTGGGTATGCAGTTTCAGGGTTGTCATTCCCGCAGGTTTGGGAATCCATGGGTTGATGTTTGAAAGACTGGGCCCCCGACAGAGAGGCTCAGGGATGACAGGTGTGTGGATGCCCGACAAGGAACCTCGGGCATGACCGGTAGGTGGATCCCCGACAGTGTCATTCGGGGATGACAGAAGTGTTGTCATTCCCGCAGTCTTCAGGCGGGAATCCATAACGTTGATAATTGAAAAAATGGATTCCCGACAAGATAATCGGAAATGACAAAAAGGAAGTTGAATGGATAAACATGCTGCCTACATTAGAAATCGATTGAGCTTGCGTCCGCCCCAGACTGAGAGCCTGGAAATCCTCGCCGGACTAGCGGATATCCTGCCACTTCGGAAAAATGTTGATCTGGCCACCGAACAGGAAAAAATTCGGGACTATGCCGCACTGCGAGCGGCGGAAAAAGGTGCGGATTCAGTATTTACCGAATTTGAACGCAACTTCCCCTGTGTTTGCTTTGCCTTAGCGACGGGCGTAGGGAAGACCCGCCTCATGGGCGCTTTTATTGCCTGGCTCAATCAGGCTAAAGGGATTAAAAACTTCTTTGTTCTGGCCCCGAACCTGACGATCTACAATAAGCTGATAGAAGATTTCTCCAATTCCCGGAGCCCCAAATATGTTTTCCCCGGCATCGGCGATTTTGTCCATCGTCCGCCGGGGATCATCACGGGCGACAACTACACAAGTCGGGGAACGCTTTCCCTGTTCAACGAATCCATCAACATCAACG
This sequence comes from uncultured Smithella sp., assembly GCA_964351355.1. Lineage (GTDB taxonomy): Bacteria > Desulfobacterota > Syntrophia > Syntrophales > Smithellaceae > UBA8904. Next base: position 2,393 of record CAYGNV010000022.1, on the reverse strand, counting down.
TTTTCAACATTTCCAAAATCAATGCGGAAACGAAAGGCGGCAAGCAGCCCCGTATCAAGCGCTTGTCCGAATATATCGGCCAATCTTACTTCGAGCAGTTAGCGAATCTTGATGATCTGGTAATTCTGATGGACGAATCGCATCATTACAGGGCCGAACGGGGCATGCAGGTGATCAACGAACTGCATCCGGTTCTGGGGATTGAATTGACAGCAACGCCCAAAACCGAAGCAGGCGGAACGAAGAGTTTCAAGAACGTGATCTATCAGTATGGCTTGGGCATGGCTATGGAAGACGGATTTGTCAAGGAGCCTGCCGTGGCCACGCGGAAGAATTTTGATCCTTCCAATTATAGCCGGGAAGAGCTGGATCGGATCAAACTTGAGGACGGTATCCGCATCCATGAGGATACCAAAGTGGCTCTGGAGATTTATGCCCGAGATGAACAATGCAACCTGGTCAAGCCTTTTGTGCTGGTTGTAACTAAAGACACCGATCATGCCTCGCAGATCAAGGCCCTGATCCAGTCCACTGCGTTTTTTGAGGGACGATACGCCGACAAAGTAATGGAGATTCATTCCAATCAACGGGGCGAGGAAAAGGAAGAAAACATTCAGTTGCTTTTAACCCTGGAAAACCCCGAAAACATCATCGAGATCGTCATCCATGTCAACATGCTCAAGGAAGGCTGGGATGTCACCAATCTTTATACGATTATCCCCTTGCGTACGTCGGCTTCGGAGACGCTGACGGAGCAGACGATCGGGCGCGGCTTGCGCCTGCCCTATGGCAAGCGCACAGGCAACGATAAGGTGGACAAACTAACTATTGTTGCCCACGATAACTTCCAGCGGATCATCGAAGAAGCCAATAAACCCGGTTCTATCATCAAACAGAAAAACATTATTGAGATCGATCCAGCTCAATACGAGGGGCGCAAGGAGGTAGTTGTCGGCAAGTCGGCCCTGACAGAGAATATGGAGGCCGAGAAGGTAAAAATCGACGCCATGCCGGAATCCAAGGAAAAGACTGATGCCGGCATGAAGCTGGAGATACGTAAAGCGATCTACGAAACGCTTCCCCAGATGAACAATCAAGTGAAAAGCGCCGCTCAGTTGACGAATGCAGAGGTCAAAGCGATTGTCGTCGAAAAGGTAAAAGAGAAATTATACGCCGATCCGCAGCAGCATATTTTCGCTGACCAAATGATCAAAGAGATTGAAGATGCATACACCGAAACCGCCAATGAATTTATCAGCAATATTATTGAGATTCCGCGCATAGTCATCCAGCCGACGGATGAAGTGGATTCGGGATTCCATGATTTCGATCTGGATGTGAAGAACCTCAATTATCCGCCTGTGTCGGAGGAGATCCTGATTCACTATTTGGCGCGTAGAGAAAACAATGAACAAACCTTGATTGGGAAGGACGGCATTGCGTCGGATAAGCCGGAGAACATGATTCTTAACGAGTTGGCCAATTTCCCGGAGATCGATTATGATATCCAGGCCGATCTGCTGCATAAACTGGTGGGGCAGTCCATCCTTAAGTTGAAAAGCTATTTGAATGAGGAGGAATTTGACGGCGTAGTCAAAGTCCTCAAAAAGGACATTGCGGCGTTTATCTATGCCCAGATGAATCCACATTTTTATTGCACAACAAAATCCTTTGAGGAGCCCATCGTCAAACCCTTCACGGAAATTGAGCCGCATAATCTGACAAAAATCCAGTCGGACAGCATCCACCATTATACGGATACGATTACCCCAACCAATGCAATTCCGCAGAAGGTCTTTTCCGGATTTAAGAAAGCCTGCCACAACCTTTATAAGTTTGACGCCAAAGGAGAGAAAGATTTTGCCACCATCCTGGAAGGGGACAAAGATGTCGTCAAATGGTTGCGTCCTGCACCGAAGCAATTCAAGATCTATTGGGATCGAGATGCCCGCACGTACGAACCGGATTTTGTCGTGGAAATAGCAGACACGATCTACCTTACAGAAATCAAGGCAGACAATCAGATGGAACAGTCGGATGTGCAAGAAAAGGCAAGGGCGGCGCTGCAATACTGCAAACATGCCTCGGAACATAACCGGCAAAATGGCGGCAAAACCTGGAAGTACTTACTAATCCCGCACAGTGAAGTGCTGCCGAATATGAGTTTGTCCTATCTTGCAGCGAAAAGAGAAGTCTTGGAATAATCGAATATAATCGTTGTCTTGAAAAAAGGCAAAGACGGGGAAGGAGATATGTTTAATTATGATAAAGTGGAGTGTTCCTAGAAAGAACTTGAAGACTCAAGCAATTGTTGATAGCATGCCGGAACTATTAAACGGGATTCTTCATGCGTGCAGTTATTCAGAGAGTTGACCGGGCTTGCGTCAGAATAA
>CAYGNV010000021.1:0-18984 GCA_964351355.1 uncultured Smithella sp. | reverse complement strand
TTAAGAATATCCTTGACCATACGCACGGCCTCGGGATCAAGGCCGACCATCGGCTCGTCAATGATCATCACTTTCGGATCATGGAGCAGTGCTGCAGCAATAATCAGTCTTTGTTTCATCCCGTGAGAATAAGCTTCAATGATTTCGTCCGCCCACTCCCAAAGCGCGAATTGTTTTAAGAGTTCCTCCGACTTGTGGGAGAGACGTTGAGCCTCCACATTATATAAATCAGCAATGAATTTAAGAAACTCCATGCCGGTGAGTTTTTCATAAAGAAAAGGCCTGTCCGGTACAAAACCGATAATCTTTTTTGCATGAACCGGATCTTTTTTCAGATCGATTCCGGCAATAATGATGCCTCCAGATGTCGGCTCGATAATGCCACCCATCATCCGGATGGTTGTGGTTTTGCCCGCGCCGTTGGGTCCGATGAATCCGTAGATTTCTCCCGCTGCCACTTTCAAGCTCAAATGGTTCACGGCCAGCGTTGTCCCGTAATCTTTGGTCAGGTTTGTCAGCTCAATCATTTTTTGTAGATATGACCTCCAATTTTATTTTGCCCATGACACCCAGTAAATCCAGTTGTTCGCCGCCTTCGCCGCGCGCCAGCCGGATATGCGTGACATCGGCTGGAATCTGATTAAAAACAGCGTCAGCGGTAACCCATTGTCCAATATAGGCAAGATTCCAGGCATGATAATAGAACCGGCCATTGAGATAAAACAATCCGGTTTCAATCTGTGCGGGAATGCCCGCGGCGCGAAGCAGTGCGGCGGTTAAAACCGCATGTTCATTACAATCACCTTGCTTGTTTATTAAAACTTCCAACGCGTTGGGCACGGACAAAACCGGTTTCTTTTCTATCGAGCGATAAACCCATTGAACGATTTTTTGAAGTTTGAGCTGTGGACTGTCCGTGTAAAAGACAATTTTTCCCACCTGCTTTTTAATTTGCGGGTCGTTGGATTGAACCAGGGGTGACGGCTGTAAATACTTTTCAAAGCCTGACGGGATCTTATTTTCTGATGCCGCATAAGGAAATGTCTCTTTGGTAATCATTAAAATATCCTGTTGCAATTCTTGCCGTCCGCCTTGAAGAAGGAGACCCGAATTCCGAATGCCGTCAATTTTGATTTCCATGCCCGTTAATTTTGATGGATCGGCGATATTTCGATTGGATGGAATCGAAGCGATTTGCGTAAAATCAACGCCACCAGCGGCGGTTCCTTCCCGCGCTTGCTCGGCGCTGACCTTTTCCATGGAAAGCCCCAGTATTCCTGTTTCTTTTAATACTTCACCATCTTTAGCCAGCCAGGCACAATTTTTGATGCCCATAAAATCGGCGCAGAATTTTTGTGTCAAAACGCGTTTTCCTGTAATCAGGATAATCTCATCCGCGTGGCGGGTGACGGGTATTTTGCGCAGCCCCAGCGTGGATGGATCAAAAATACTGAAGTCGCGGGTTTTATCTTTTTCCAGACCGGCGAGAAATGTCGCCTCGTAAAGATTGCCGCTGATGTGGGGAATATCCTTGATCGGGATAATGGTTTTTTGCTGGGCATGAGGCAGGCCGGTAAATAAAATGAGCTTATCTTTGCTCACATAGCCGCGGGCCTGAAAACGAAACAAACTGGAATGAAGCGCAAAATTGAAAGAAGAGAAGGACATGTCGGGATTAAGGTCTGTCTCAGTCGATAGACTTAGCGCTTGCGCGACGCCCATTGTATTGATCCGCATGGTGACAAATTCCTCGGTCTGAAAGCGGCCATTTTCCAACGCAATGAATTTACGATGGATCACACCAATTTTATTCTTATTTTGATAAATATTCATCCAGGATTCGGGCGAACGCGAAATTTCAACTTTATGAGAGACCGGGTTGTCCATGGATTTTTCTTGAAACAATTCCAGGCGCACGGCCAGCAGGCCAAGAAAAACCATAGTGATTACAGTGCCCCAGACGATATTCCATTTTATCTTTGTCATGTCCGCCAATCTTTCTGAAATAGAAGAGTGAAATGACTACGACTTGGATTATATCGGTAGGATTGCCTCCGGTCAACAGGTAGTATTGGAATATGTGATTATATCAAAACATTAGCTTGACAAATTCCATCTAAGAATATAGAAGCACAACCTCTTATTACTACTAAGGCTCGATTACGGTGGATCCCCCCATCTGGCAGAGACTCTTCCAAATGCGGGGTTTTTTTATAGTGAAACTCAAGTTTCAGTCCAAGAGAGGAAGAGAAATGAAGTTCGACGATCAAAAAATACGCAACATCGGAATCAGCGCGCATATCGATTCCGGTAAAACCACGCTGAGCGAAAGAATTCTTTTTTACACAAAGAGAATTCATGCCATCCACGATGTGAAAGGCAAAGACGGCGTTGGTGCAACAATGGATTCCATGGACCTGGAAAAAGAAAGAGGCATTACCATAGCCTCTGCCGCTACCTATTGCGAATGGAACGGGTATGAAATTAATATCATTGATACACCCGGCCATGTCGATTTCACCATTGAAGTGGAAAGATCTCTGCGCGTTCTGGATGGCGCGATCCTTGTTTTATGTTCAGTCGGCGGCGTTCAGTCGCAGTCCATCACTGTTGATCAGCAGATGAAGAGATATAAAGTTCCGTGCATTGCGTTCATCAACAAATGCGACCGCAGCGGCGCCAATCCTTTCCGTGTTATCGCTCAGTTGCGCACCAAGTTGGGGCATAATGCCGTAGCCATGCAGATTCCCATTGGACTGGAAACAGACCTGCAGGGTGTGGTAGATTTGGTGGCCATGAAAGCGCTGTATTTCGACGGCGACAGCGGCGAGGATGTCCGAATCGAAGAAATACCGCAAAGTCTTCTTGAAGAAGCCAAAGCCAAAAGGGAAGAACTCATCGAAGCCGCATCATTGTTTTCTGATGAGTTGACAGACGCCATTCTGGAAGAGCAAGAAATAACATCGGAACTGCTTTACGCTGCGGTTAGAAATGGAACGTTAAAAAGAGAACTCACGCCTGTGTATATGGGTTCGGCGTATAAGAATAAAGCCGTTCAGCCTCTGCTCGACGGCGTGACCTATCTGCTGCCCAAACCTTCCGAAGTGGAAAATATAGCGCTTGACATGAACAATAATGAAGAGCCCGTTATCTTGAACAGTGATCCGAAAAAACCCATTATCGCGCTGGCCTTTAAATTGGAAGACGGTCAGTATGGGCAGCTGACATACATCCGCGTTTATCAGGGCACTGTTGAGAAGGGGTCCACCATAATCAATGTCCGCAACGGCAAGAAAATCAAGGTGGGACGTGTTGTCCGGATGCACGCCGATCAGATGGAGGATGTGGATGCTCTTTGTTCGGGATATATTGGCGCTTTATTCGGCGTTGAATGTTCTTCCGGCGATACATTTGTTTCTCCCGGCATTAATATGACGATGACATCCATGTATGTGCCCAAACCGGTTATTTCGCTGGCCATCGTACCGAAAGATAACAAGTCGCAAATGTCCATGTCCAAGGCACTTAACCGATTTTCAAAGGAAGACCCGACATTCAAAACGTATGTTGATCATGAAACAAACGAAACCATTATCGAAGGCATGGGCGAGCTGCATCTGGATATTTACGTCGAGAGAATGAAGCGGGAATACAATGCAGAAGTAACGACAGGTAATCCGCGTGTGGCCTACCGCGAAACCATTACGCAGCGGGCGGATTTCAACTATACACATAGAAAGCAAACCGGCGGTTCAGGTCAGTTCGGACGCATTGCCGGTTATATCGAACCGATCAGTGACGAGGAATTTGTTTTTGAAAACAAAATTTTCGGCGGTTCGATTCCCACACAATATATTTCCGCCTGCGAAAAAGGTTTTAAACAGAGCATGGCTAAAGGTCCTAAGTTAGAGTTCCCTATTACCGGCGTTAAAGTCGTCATCAATGACGGTGCATCTCATGCGGTGGATTCTTCGGATATGGCCTTTCAGGCGGCTGCCCGCGGCGCTTTTAAGGAAGCCTACCTGCGAGCCAAGCCGGTCGTTCATGAGCCGATTATGAAAGTTGTTGTGGAATCGCCGGTCGAATTCCAAGGCCCGGTGATGGGACTGCTTAACCAGCGTCGTGGTATGATTATCGGATCCCAGGACGAAGGTGTGATATGTGTGATTGAAGCTCAGGTACCGTTGGGGGAAATGTTCGGTTTTTCGACTATCCTGCGTTCATCCACGCAGGGCAAGGCGCAGTTCACGATGGAGTTTGCTCTTTATCGTCAGGTGCCGCAGTCGATTGCGGAAAAGATCGCCCTGGACGTTGCTCAGAACAAGAAGACGGCGGCGTAACGCAGGCGAAAGGCCATGGGCTATGGGCTATGGGCGAAAAAACATACGATGGCGGTTAGTAAAGCGTTAAGACGGGAAGACAATGTTATCCATTTAGCTTATGAGGATATTATCATGATCAAAAAAGAAATTATTCAGCGCAATCCGCTCTTGAATCTAGGATACGACAACGAGTATATTTTACCAAACGGCGGTTTCGGCGCAGTATTGTCCCATGCCGGACTAGGTAAAACCGCCTTGCTGGTTCAGATGGCGCTCCATGCCATGATGAATGAACAGCCGGTTTTGCATGTCAGTTTAAATGACGCAGTTAGCAAAGTGGACGTCTGGTATCGTGAATTGTTTCACGATATGGCTGCAAAATATGATTCCGCAGAAACCAATGGGTGTTGGGAACAAATTCTCACTTATCGTTTTATTATGACTTTTCGTGTAGAAGGTTTCAGCGTGCCGAAATTGGAGGAACGCCTTACCGACTTGATGCAGCAAAACATTTTCAAGCCCCATACCATCATTCTCGACGGCTTGAAATTTGACGAGTCGGGACGCGGTTTGCTGGTAGAGTTAAAAGAATTGGCCAAGAAGTATTCGATGCGCATCTGGTTCACCATCCATACACATCGTCACGAGCCGCCCAAGGAAGACGGCTTGCCGCTTTCCTTCCTGCATGTGGCTGATTTATTCGATGTGCTGGTGCAGCTCGCGGCCAAAGGCCCGGAAGTCTATATCAAAGCCCTTAAAGGCCAGTCGCCCGACGCAAAGCAGGATGCCTTGCTCCTCGATCCGGCGACAATGTTGATTAAATAAGAAGCATAGAAACAGGCAGGCGTCAGACCTGTTTCTATGCGTTTAATCACCACACCTGACCCTGCATCTATTATTAAAAAGCAAATTTAAATCCTACAGCTTCAAAGAGCTGTGGCATGAAAGACATTACGACCCCTCTGCACGGTTAATGTGTTTTAATGACGCAGCAATGGAAAATTTAATTGAGGAAAATATGCCCTATAATCGACTGCAGAACGAAAAAAGCCCTTATCTGCTGCAACATGCGCAAAATCCGGTGGACTGGCATCCATGGGGCGAGGAGGCTTTTGAAAAGGCTCGCCTCGATGACAAACCCATCTTTCTTTCCATCGGTTATTCCACCTGTCACTGGTGTCATGTGATGGAGCGTGAATCATTTGAGGATGAAGAAGTCGCCGGTCTTCTCAATGAAACGTTTGTGAATATTAAAGTTGATCGTGAAGAGCGTCCTGATATTGACGCGGTCTATATGAAAGTGTGCCAACTCATGACGCAAAGCGGCGGCTGGCCTTTGACGATCATGATGATGCCCGATAGAAAACCCTTCTTTGCAGCGACCTATATTCCCAGGGAAACGAACTATGACAGGGTCGGCCTGCTGGAGATGATTCCGGAAGTTAAATCTCTCTGGCAGTCGAAACGCACTGATATTGTTTCTGCTGCATCGGAAATCACGCAGGCTCTGCGGCGGCCGACAAGTGGCAAGGCCGAGGATATCGGCGAAAAAGCGCTGCATAGGGCGTATCGGTCTTTATCGATGAGCTTTGACAAGACGTTCGGCGGATTTGGTCAGGCGCCGAAATTTCCTTCACCCCACAATTTCTTTTTTCTTTTGCGATACTGGAAGCGAACCGGCGAAGCCCAGGCTTTGCATATGGTGGAACAGACATTGCAAAATATGCGGCGCGGCGGAATTTACGATCAGATCGGCTTTGGCTTTCATCGCTATTCGACAGATGCGCAGTGGATCGTACCGCATTTTGAAAAGATGCTCTACGATCAGGCGCTGATGGCGATGGCGTACATTGAACTATTTCAGGCTACAGGGAAAAAGGAATACGAAACGTCGGTCCGTGAAATCTTTACCTATGTTTTGCGGGATTTGACGGATGACCAGGGCGGTTTTTACTGCGCTGAAGACGCGGACAGCGAAGGCGTGGAAGGGAAATTCTATCTGTGGACGGAATCAGAAATCCGCAGCGTTCTGACAGAAGACGAGGCGGATTTATTTTTATCTCACTACATGCACGTTGACGACGCGACAGGGCAGGGTATGGAGGAAATACCCGCCGGCCACTTTATCCCGCACCTCAAGCCGTCATCAGGCGCTGCGGCGGAAGGCGGCATGACAAAACTGTCCGGTAAAATAGAGGGCATCAGGGAAAAGCTTTTCGCGGTTCGGGAAAAACGAGTGCACCCGCATAAAGACGACAAGATTCTGACTGATTGGAACGGCCTGATGATTGCGGCGCTGGCCCGTGGCGCGCAGGTCTTTGATGAACCGGCCTACGCCAAAGCCGCCATACGGGCGATGGATTTTATTTTTCAATCTCTGCAAACTAAAGAAGGCCGGTTGTTGCACCGGTATCGTGACGGCGAAGGAGCGATCGCCGCAAATATTGACGATTATTCGTTTATGGTCTGGGCGCTGTTGGAACTCTACGAGGCAACGTTTGACGCACGACATCTGTTCAAAGCGCTGGAATATCAGTCCCACCTATTTGGTTACTTCCGTGATGACAAGAACGGCGGCTTCTTTTTTACACCCAGTGACGCGGAAGAACTCTTGACGCGCCCGAAGGAACTCTATGACGGCGCTATCCCGTCAGGAAATTCTGTGGCGTTTATCAATACACTGCGTTTGTCGAGAATCACCGGGGATGCCGAGATGGATAAAAGAGCGCACGAAATTTACAGAGTTTTTTGTGAGCAGGCCGGAGCGATGCCCACGGCTTTCACACATTTTCTCTCCGGACTGGACTTTGCCATCGGTCCGGCCAGCGAAGTGATTATTGCCGGAACTATCGATCATTCAGACACGAAGGCGCTGCTGGCAGTTTTAAGAAGAAGCTTTGTTCCGAATAAGATTGTCGTTTTCCGGCCCGAGAGTTCGGCACAGCCGGACATTGAAGTCATCGCGCCGTTTGTGCAGCCTTATCAAAGCATCAACAGTCAGGCGACCGCCTATGTCTGCTCGAATTTTACCTGCTCGCTGCCGACGAGTGACCCGGTAAAAATGCTGGAACTTTTGAATATAAAATATTAATTGCAGGGAACGGTTTCAACCACCCATGCGGGTGGCGCGACCGTTCCCTACAAAAGTAATTTATTTCCCCAAGCAGTCGGATTTGCCTTTTCCCCGTCCTTCGTTTGATTCTTTGGTTAATTTGCCATTCTCAAATGTCAGGGCGTAGATATAGTCATTGTCGCCGCAGTTGTAATACCAGATATCCACCATATTGGCACATTTTTTTGTTTTCTTGATTTTACCGTCTTTGGCAACGCTTGTGCTGGTCTTTCGTCCTTCACAGGCCTTTTCTTTAGATGTTGGCTTGCCGCATGTTATAGTGACCTGCATTTTTGTATCGCCGCTTGAGACCAGCCCGTTCCCGCAGCGAAAGGCAAATCCGTTAGTGCTGAAAATGAACAAAATGACAAAACTGGCCAAAACAATTTTGATTGTTTTCATTTCTTATCCTTTCTTTTTCGAGTCATTAATGAGTATCAGATATTCATATTTGTAAAGATCGTAAACAAACTGCTGGATGATTTCCTGTTCGTCGGTAAGCGGTGTTGGCAATCGCATTGCGGTCTGGACTTTGTTATTGAAATCAATTGGCAGAAAGTCGATATACTGACCACGGAATATTTTGTAGCGAAAAGCACGGGCTATCGCCTGCAAATGAGAAAATTTGATGGTGAATTCAGCATGACCATGAAGAGAAATTTTTTCGGGCGCCCCACGCGCCGCAAAATTATGGTGAGGGAAATGTGGATGATTTAGTGACGATTCACAACTGTGTTCGCTCAAATAAATATAGTTGATGTCGGCCTCGCAGAGTTTTTCCACAGCCTCCAGTGCGCCGATGTTAATATTTTCATTTTCGGCAAACGGCAGAGAGTACTTTTCCTTGAGATCGTCTATTCTGTTCAAACAGCGGATCGTTTCAGGATCATCCTGCGCAGGATGATCTTTCTCAGCAATCAGCGTTGGGAAATCACCTAAATTTTCGTTGAGGATAGCCAGATCAAAACAGTGAAGATCAGATGCAGCAATGTTCAGAAAATCCATTTCCCGGAAATTCGCGGAAAATCCGGCCAGTGCTTCCTTTTGCTTTTGCAGGAGAAAGGGTGAAATGTCCAACATGGTTGCCTGAAGGTGAGGGGCGCAAGTGAGAAAATCGCGCATCAGATACCCCAGGCCGCCGCCGACTTCAAGAACGGTTTTTAAGTCTTTGAGCGGAATGATCCGGCAAAGAAAATTAAAAAGGTGTTTACCGAAGGAAGCATTGGATTTTAGAACGCTGCGGCAGGGGCTGTTCTCCGGATAAAGCGCATTGCAGACGGTCAGTTCCCAGCCCAGAGAAGTCAAAATCCGAATATGATAATCATCGGTTTTATTTAAGAAGTAGCCCATATGCTTAAAATATTTCATCCGTCTTGTAAAAATTATGATATTTGTTGTATCTAGTTCAGGAGAGCGGAAAAATCAATCATGAAAATATTTGTCAGCAATAAACTGGAAAAACTGGTCCAATATCTTGCCGATCACTTGAATGAACCGCTTCAGAGTCCGCTGGCTATGGAAATCATTGTTGTTCAGAGTACCGGCATGGCCAAGTGGCTTTCGCTTGAACTGGCTAGCCGGCACGGCATAGCAGCCAATTACCGGTTTCCCTTTCCCAAAAAATATTTAGAGGAGATATTCAGCGCTTTCATTCCCGAATATTCGCCGGACCTGTCTTTCGATGAACATGTGCTGACCTGGAAGATTCTGGAGCTGTTGCCGCAATTGTCTGAGGATGACGAATTCCTGCCGCTGCGCCATTATCTGGGAGATTTGAACGACCAGCAGAAGATATATCAACTGGCAAAGAAAATCGCCTCGACATTCGACCAGTATCTGATTTTCCGCCCGGAGATGATTCTGGGCTGGGAAGAGGGGAATATCAACGATTCGCGTGAGATCTGGCAGGCTAAACTCTGGCGGAAAATTGTTGCTTCCCAAGGCACCATGCATCAAGCCAGGTTGCGCAAGCTGTTTTTATCTGCGGTAAAGCATAAGCCTAATCGACCGGAAGCTCTGCCGGAGCGATTAGCCATTTTCGGAATTTCGTACCTGCCGCCCTATTATCTGGAGCTGTTTTCCCGTCTATCGGCCCATTTGCCTGTGGATTATTACTATCTTAACCCGTCGCAGGAATTCTGGGCGGATATACGATCACGGCGCGAAATCGACACGGTTCTTAGCAAAGTATCAACTGGCCTGCCCGATATGGATGATGATCTGCTGCATCTGGAAACGGGGAATTCGCTTTTAGCCTCTTGGGGAAGGCAGGGCAGAGACTTTTTCCGTCTGATGGAAAATATTTCCGCCGAATATATCGATCTATTTGAAAAGCCGGAAAGCAAAAGTCTGCTCACTGCAATTCAATCTGATATCTACCTGCTGCAAGAGCCAGGTACGGCGGGTAAACCAAGAACACAATGGCCGCCCGAAGATGATTCCATACAGATTCATTCGTGCCACAGTCCGCTTCGGGAGGTCGAATCACTTCACGATGTATTGCTTAATCTCTTTGAAAAAGACGGCCGGTTAGCACCCAAAGATGTGTTGGTGATGACGCCGAATATTGAATTATACGCCCCGTATATTGAAGCGGTATTTGAATCGAGAGAACCGAAGATTCCCTATACGATTGCCGACCGCGGGCCATTTTCCGCAAGCGTCGTAAGTCGCGGCTTGGTGGCGCTCCTGGACTTAGCCGAGAGCCGCTTTACAGCCGGGGATATCCTGTCCATCCTGGAAAATGCCGCCATCCGTGAAAAATATTCGATAACAGCCGCTGACTTGGATCTGATCGGTCACTGGGTTTCAGAAATTCATATTAAATGGGGGATTGATGCAGCGCATCGTCAATCCTATGATCTGCCGCCTTTCAGCCAGAATACCTGGCGGCATGGGTTGGATCGGTTGCTCGCAGGCTTTACACTGGATGGTCGCCGGCAGGAATTATCTTTGGACATTCTGCCTTATGGTGGAATCGAATCGGGAGAGACTCAGGTCCTCGGCCGTTTCTTAACATTTTGGGAAAATGTGATCAGTCTGAGGGAAATATTGCTGGCGCCTCATCCGCTTATGGACTGGTGCGCGATCCTGCAAAATATTCTTGCAGATTTCCTGCCTTCATCCGATGTGTATCGGAATGATTTGCATCTGCTCAGACAATTAATCAGCGGTCTTACAGCCGAGAGACAGTCTGCCAAATCCAGTCAGCTAATTTCGCTCGGTATTCTAAAAAACTATATCCGGGAAAATCTCGAAAGTCCGGGGGGAATTTCAAGCTTTCTCGCCGGCGGTGTGTCATTTTGTGCACTTTTACCGATGCGCAGCATTCCCTTTGATGTCATTTATCTCATGGGCATGGATAACGAGGCTTATCCACGCCAGGACAGGAAAATCGGCTTTAATGTCATGGAGACTGAAAGATGGGCAGGGGATCGATCGCTGAGAAACGATGATCAGTATCTTTTTCTGGAGGCGCTTTTATCCGCCGGAAAAAATCTGATCATCAGTTATGTCGGACAGAGCGCCACAGACAACGACGAAATTCTGCCTTCGGTATTGGTTTGTGAGCTTCTGGATTATTTCGATAAAAACTATTGCGGCAAGGACGATCAGCAGCCCTCCAAGTGGATCACCAGAAAACATCGTTTGCACGCCTTTTCCAACGCGTATTTCGGAGAGGATAGAAATCTTTTCAGCTACTCCCGGCAAAATTATCTGGCCGCCCGCGTAATCATTAGCCGCAAAGATAATAAACCTCTATTTATGGAGGAGGCTCTTCCGGAAATCATCGATTCCACCGAGGCTATATCGATCAAAAATCTGGTTTTATTTTATCGCAATCCAGCCCGGTATTTTCTGGAAAATCGTCTTTGCCTGAAATTACCCGTGGCGCTTTGGAACAGGGAAGAAGCCAGCGAGCCATTCTCCATTGACCATTTGAGCGCCTATCAGATCAAGCAGGATCTGGTGGAAAATCATCTCAGCGCAGGGGACGATCTGTTTGTTTTCAAACTGAAAAAAGCTGAAGGTGTTCTGCCTGTCGGTAGCGCCGGTGATTATTATTTCAATACACTGAACAGTCAGGCAAAGGATTATGCGGCGAGGGTCAAGGTCTATTTGAGGGGGCAACAACTGGAAAAACTTAACGTTGATTTACGAATCGGTGATTACCGTCTGTCAGGCGCACTGGACAATCTTTACGGTGATTATCGCATCCACTACCGGATGGCCAAATTAAAGACGAATGATTATTTAAGCGCCTGGATTTCGCACTTGATTCTTAACGCCGCGCCGGTTGAAGACTATCCGCTGACCAGCCTTCTTTTGGGCGAGGATCACTTTTGGAAGTTCGGGCCGGTCCAAAACGCTCAAGAAATTATTAAAGTATTGATTAAATATTATCACCTGGGCCAGGCTAAACCGCTGAAATTCTTTGCCCGCACGTCATGGGAATATGCGCAGGCTTTATGGCTCAAAGAAAAATCAAGCGAGGAAGCAATAGCCGCAGCGAATCTGGCCTGGCGGGGAGATGACTACGGATGGGCAGACGCAGAAGCTAGGGAAACAGCCTGCAAAATATGTTTTGAAAACGAGACGCCGATTGACGAAGAATTTAAACAAACGGCGGCGGATATTTTGAAAGAACTATTTACTCATCTGGAAAAATTGGAGTAGCACTTCATGAAGCCGTTTGACCTTTCCACATGCCCGCTTGAGGGCGCCAATCTGATCGAGGCCAGCGCCGGCACAGGTAAAACACATGCCCTGGCCGGTTTATACCTGAGATTTCTTGTGGAAAAAAAGCTGGCTGCCCGGCAGTTGCTGGTCATTACCTACACCAATGCGGCCACAGCCGAACTCAAAAAACGAATTCGCCAAATGATTGCCGACGCGCAAAAGGCTTTTCTGACCGGAAAGGCATCGCCTTCATTTTTGAAAGACCTTCTGGAAAAGCACCCCGAAGCACACGAAAGGAAAAGGATTGCCCGTGATTTAGGCGTGGCGCTGGCCAGTTTTGATGAAACAGCCATTTACACCATCCACGGTTTCTGCCAGCGGATCTTGATGGATAACGCTTTTGCCAGCGGGATGCTCTTTGAAACGGAACTTATCGAAAATCAGCAAAGGCTGGAACAGGAATTTGTCGAGGATTTCTGGCGCAGGCATTTTTATGAAAACCATCCGGTGATTGTCCAATATGCGCTGGCCGTCAAAATGGACACGAACATGCTGCTGAGTTTATTGCGGGTGGTGCTCTCTAAGCCGGATTTAAAAGTTATTCCTGATTATGAGCCGTTTTCAATGGTTGGATTTGAGCGGAATCTGCAAGAGCTGCGGGAGAACTTTTCACGTTTCAAATTGCTGTGGCTGAAAGATAAGGACGTAATCGTTGCCGCTTTGCGAAATAAGGCGCTGAGCGGCGTGGTTTACGGCAAGAAAGTAGATGGGCTGATCCAGAACGTCGTGGAGATGATGGACCTCGTTGATATATCGCTGCCGCCGCCCGGCTGTCTGCAAAAATTATGCACGGATTATTTAAGCCAAAAAACCAATAAAAATCAAATCACACCTAGGCATGCCATCTTTGATCTCAGTCAGGAAATGGTCGAACGATCGGCATGTATAGAAGAGAGCCTTAAGCGATACCTATCCGGATTTAAAAAAGAGTTTATGGAAACTGCCCGGGTCGATTTCCCCGGCCTTAAACGGAAAAAGAATGTTCTGTATTTTGATGATCTGCTCTTGCGCGCCTATGAGGCCTTGCGTGCTTCCGGCGGCGATCGGCTTGCCGATATTTTGCGCAATCAATACCAGGCGGTGCTGGTCGATGAATTTCAGGATACAGATCCCATCCAATTTGCCATCTTGCAGTCTATCTTCCTGACGCGCGAAAAACAGACAGACCATGCCCTGTTTTATATCGGCGATCCCAAGCAGGCCATTTACAGTTTTCGCGGCGCTGATATTTACGCCTATCTGCGCGCCGCCCAGAGTGTCAATCATCAATACACCATGCAGCATAACTGGCGGTCGGAGGCTTCCCTGATCAATGCAGTCAATGTTTTATTTGAAAAACCGGAGCAATCATTTGTTTATGATGAAATCGCTTATAGCAAGATAACGCAAGCGCCGGAAATAGAAATCAGCCCGCTCACGATTGAGGGGGAAGAAACTGCCGGTTTGCAGTGGTGGTTTGTGCCGGGAGGTGAAGATGGCAAACCTCTGGGAGTTGGCGCTGCCCGCTTGTTGATTAACCGCGCCGTTGTGGCGGAAATATCCAGACTTTTAAAATCCGGCCAAGAGAAGAAAGCATTGATCGGCGAAAAACATTTGGAGGAAAGCGATATCGCCATTCTGGTGCGCAAAAACGCCGAAGCCATCACCTTTAAAAAAATGTTGGCGTCGGCCGGTATTTCTTCCGTGATTTACTCGGCGGAAAGTGTGTTTTCCTCGGACGAGGCTCAAGAGCTGCGGCAATTGATGCTGGGTATGATTCATTATGAAAATGAAGGCTATTTGCTGTCTGCCTTAACCACGGCTTTTTTCGCTAAGCGGGCAAAGGAAATTGCCGCCTGTTCCGGGGAAGATGATCAAATGGAGGACTGGCGGATTAAATTTAAATATTACTGCGATTTGTGGCAGACAAAAGGTTTCCTGACCATGCTCACTATATTGCTGGAACAGGAAGACGCCCGCCTGCGAATCGCTTCTTATCCCGATGGAGAAAGACGTCTGACGAACTATGCTCATCTGGCGCAACTATTATTCCAGGCGCAAGTCCAGGGCAATCTGGGACCGCTGGATTTGCTGGGTTGGCTCGACGATATGATTCTCACGGAAGACAATAAACAGGATGATCAGCAACTACGGCTGGAGACGGACCGGAATTGTGTCCGCATCGTCACCATTCATAAGAGCAAGGGATTGGAGTATCCGGTTTGCTTTTGTCCATTTGCCTGGGAGACAGGCCCCAATCCAAAAGAGAATTTGCCTCTTTGTTTTCACGATGAAAATAATGACTGGCAAGCCACTGCTGATCTGGGATCAAAAAATGTGGACGTCCATAAGGAACGATACACCAGAGAAGTTCTGGCGGAAAACTGCCGCCTGCTGTATGTGGCGCTTACCCGCGCGAAAAATCGCTGCTATTTTGTGTGGGGCAATATCAAAGGCACGCAATCAAGCGCAGCATCCTATCTGTTCCACAGGCAGTCCTGGATAGATAAAGGGTTGGCTTTAAGCAACGAAGACATGATCGAGCAGATAACGTCGTTTGCAAGGATTGCACCACAGGACATCCGGATTACGCTCCTTTCGACTATGCCCGCTATTGAACAATGGTTCCCTGAAAAAGATATGGAAAAAATTTCTTATCAGGAATTTAAAGGAAGAATTGATCACCGTTGGAAAATCGCGAGCTATACCTTCCTTACGCATTCCTCGCAAGATGATTCGGAATGGGATGAAGATACAGAAGTCACGCCACATGATAAAGCTATTCCGGAAGCGAAAACAGCGGATAACATACTTCTCTTTCCGCCGGGGACAACGTCCGGTATTTTATTGCACGAAATATTGGAACAACTGGATTTTACCCGGGTGCGGGAAGAGCAGACAAAAACGATCGTCAGGGAGACTCTGGAGAAATTTAATTATTCCGGCCAATGGCAGCCGGGCATCATAAAGATGCTCGAAGAGCTTATGCAGGAGAGACTGGATTGCGAAATTGGAGGTGAATTCAGTCTTTCACAAATCGGCCTTGCGCATTGCCGAAAAGAACTGGAATTTTATTTTCCCTTGCGGGATATTTCCCCCGCGAAGCTGATGGCTGTTCTCGAATTCTCGGAGCAACGTCAAGAAGTAGAAGATAAAAAGAAATTGAAGTTCCCCCCGGTTCAGGGTTTTTTAAAGGGATTCATCGATCTGGTTTTTGAACACAACGGCCAATATTATCTGGCTGACTGGAAATCGAATGATTTGGGTGATCGATACGAATGCTACACACCGGCGCTATTACAACGGGAGATGATTAAATCCTTTTACGATGTGCAATATTTAATCTACACGGTCGCGCTGGATCAGTATCTGAAAAAAAGACTGCCCGGTTATACTTATGAAAAACATTTTGGCGGTGTTTATTATTTCTTTTTACGCGGCGTGAATTCAAAAGCAGGGAAGACCAACGGGATTTATTTTGATCGACCTGCTGAACAACTTATTATGCAATTAAAGAAAGTATTACTGGCGCCTTAAGCTTCACCATCAACCATCCACTATTCACTATTTTCCCTTGGGAAACCTTTTCTGAAGTTCCGGAATAAGCTCCGCGCTGATACGATCCGAACCACTGTATTTTCGTGTATAGGTACTGGAGAAACGCAATAAACAGGTAGGCGTTTGATTAATTTCATGCCGTTTGATCATTGCCAACCATTCTTTATAGATGGGCAGGGGATCAATTATTTTTAATGCAATTCCCTCAGATTTCAGGAAAGCGGCCAGCGCGTTTTCCTGATTAATTTTTTTCTGGCGGGCCAGAGAAAAAAGAATATTTCTTGTTTTTATGATATTTTGATAACCTTCATCCGCAGCAACAGCACTAAGGAAGTATTTCGCGTAAAGAGGGGTTCCTTTGTGACCCGGATAATCCACAAAAGTGATTTTCACATCCCCTCGGGCCAGAAGCCTTTCCAGCTCTGGTTCCAGGTCTTTTTCCACGGACTGACAGGGCGGACAAAAGTAATCCGTGAAAATAATAAGCTCCCAGGAACCTTTGCCATAGGAAGGGATGGTCTTATTGTCACCGGCATAGGCGGGCGAGGCCGATCCGGAAAAGGAAAAGCTGACAAAAATATAGCCGGCGATCATCATCGCCAACAGGGGAAGCCGTTGATTAGCGGTGAAAGGAATTTTTGCGTCGCCGAAAATATATATTAATTTCTGATACCAGTTATTCATCATGCCGGACCTTTCATAGTTGACCCAATACATCAGTAAAACCATTATGCCGAAAAACAGGCAGAAAGGACAGAAAACATTTTCCGACACCTGAAAAGAAACCAGAAAAATCTCCACGCCGATGCCTGCCGCGATCAGCATGCGAATCAAATCCGCCTGCTTCAATAATGACAGAATGATGATGATGGCCATATAACCCCCGCCGACGTACTTCAGGTCAATACCGAAAATATCGCCCCGGAGATAGGAACAGGACGTATCACAAACAGCGTAAAAGGCCATCAAACCAATGCCGATTAATGCCAATACTATGGTGATAACCAAACGGCGCTGAACAAGTAATCGGTAAAATTGCATCTTTTTTTCCTCATGAGTATGTTGCGGGGATTGTAAGTATTGAGAGCGGCTATGTCAATCTAATAATTCAAAGAAAACGAATTATAGCCTTGACAAGGCTTACACGCTTATTCATAGTCCACTCCAGGGGGGGGTTATGAAGGCAGGTGGCATGATGATAAACAGAAATATAAAAAAAGATACGGAGAATGTTTTTTCCTCATTCGATCTCCAAATCGGAAAGTATTTATCTTCTTTCGACTCAGAAAACAAAAAAGATGTCCAACTGGCTGCGGCATTAACCAGCCGTCAATTAAGGGACGGACATATTTGCGTGAGCTTGCCTGAATTTGCAGGCAGAATTCTGGGGACAGGTGATGACCAGAATGAAAATGTGCAATTTCCGGAATTACCGGCATGGCTTCGATCTCTAAAAAATGTGAATTGTGTTGGCGCTCCCGGTGAATTCAAACCCATGATTCTGGATGACGCGCATCGCCTGTATTTCCAACGTTACTGGCAATATGAACAAGATATTGCCGAATTCATCCTCTGCCGCATGCCCGTTCATCAGGACACGGGAACCTCCCCGAAAATAATCAGGGAAAAACTGCAATTCTACTTTCCGGAAATGTCTTTCGGGGAAATTTCCTGGCCAGGCATTGCTGCGGTGGCCGCCTTGATTAGAAAATTTATGGTGATTACCGGCAGCCCGGGAACAGGCAAAACGACCACCATTACAAAAATCATGGCCTTTCTGCTGGATATTAAGAAAAATACTTTGCGTATCGCCCTGTGTGCCCCGACGGGTAAAGCCGCCGCGCGTCTGGAGGAGTCGGTTAAAAAAACAAAAGAGATCCTCAACAGTCATGCAGATATTAAAAATCAGATACCGGATACGGCCATGACAATTCATCGGCTTTTGGGCAGTCTCAAGCATTCGCCGTATTTTTATTTCAATCAAAAGAATCATCTGCCCTATGATATGGTTGTGGTTGATGAAGCCTCCATGGTTGATTTGCCTCTGATGGCGAAGCTCATGACGGCGCTTTCTCCAAAAGCACAGTTGGTTTTGTTGGGGGACAAGGATCAACTGGCTTCTGTGGAGGCCGGCGCCGTTTTGGGGAGTATTTGCTTTCCTGATCCATTAAATGTCTTTTCCAGGATATTCGGGCGGCTGCTTGCGGAAACCTGCGGTGAACAAACAGAATCGTCAGATACGGCTCCGGGTATCCAGGACTGCATTATCGAGTTGAAGCATAATTATCGGTTTTCCGAAGAAAGCGGCATTGGTCTTTTAAGTCGGGCGATAAAAGCAGGTGACACAGAGCGCGCTCTGGAATTAATCCATGCGGAAGAATTTTCAGACATTCACTTTTCTGAAATTTCCCGGCCCGAAGACTTGCAGGAACTTTTGAAAGACAAGGCGATGAAGTCTTATCGGGAATATCTTCATGCCGTCCAGTCCCTTCCGGTATGTGTAGATGATATTTTTGACCGATTAGATTCCTTTCGTATTTTATGCGCCTTGAAAGTTGGAATCTGGGGGTCTCAACGAATGAATGTTGTTGTCGAACGACTTCTTTCTGAAGCAGGCCTCATCAATCTCACGACTCCGTATTATGAAGGACGGCCGGTTATGATTGTGCAAAATGATTATCGCCTGCAATTATTCAACGGAGATGTCGGAATTGTTCTGAGAGATCCCGCTGACAAAAACAAAATCAAGGTATTTTTTCGTGACCAAAGACAGGGGTTAAGAAGCATGTCTCCCGAACGACTTCCCCAACACGAAACCGTCTGGGCCATGACAATCCACAAAAGCCAGGGATCGGAATTTGATAAAGTTGCGCTTATTTTGCCGAATAGTGATATTCCGGTTTTGACCAGAGAATTGCTCTATACGGGGATTACCCGTGCGCGTTTGCATGTGGACATATGGACAACCAGAGACGTATTCACGAAAGCGGTTCAAAGGCAGATTATCAGAAAATCCGGGTTAACGGACGCCATTAAAGACCAACAAACGGTAGCTACAAAATAATTCAATAATATTAGTCAAGTGCCGTTTGTGTGGTTGTGATATGTTTTTCTTTGAATCATGCTTGATAAATCTTGACAATTATTAGGCAATCCATTAGTTTACCGTCTTGATTTTTGAAGATCATTGCAGGCGTTTGGACCGGACATTCCGTCATCTGAAATGTTGCTTGCACTTTCAAAAGGGGGACAACAATGATTGGTGTGCTTATA
>CAYGNV010000020.1:0-19203 GCA_964351355.1 uncultured Smithella sp. | reverse complement strand
GCTTCGTAATCGGGAATCTCATTGATAATAATCATGGACCACATCATGAATCCCGGCACCAGAGAGGCGACCAGAGGTTCCATGGCCAGCGTCTGCGTCTGAACATAATAGGACCCCATCACAATGACCGGGCCGAAATTGACCAGAAGTCCCAGTTCCCCGAACCCCCTGTAACCAAAACGGATCGGCGGCACGGTGTAAAAAATGGAAGAGGCCATGCCGAAAAGCCCCAGAACAAGAACAGGCCATCCGCAGGCATACGTCAGGTAGGCGCCGATAGCCGCTGTCGCTACAAAGAACAGACTGGCAACCTTCAACATCTGCGTGTCTTTGAGCAGACCTTCCGGAAGGACACCGCTGCCGCCGGCGAAAAAATTTTTCTCGTCTCCTTTTTTCAAATCCACGGCATGGCGGTAATCCAGCACATCGTCCACCAGGTTCAGACCGAAGTGATTGAGGGTCACACCCAGCAAAACCAGGGCGAAATGAAAAAGATGAAGCGGATAGCCCTGTGCCCAGGCTATTACGCCACCCAGAAGCGCCGGAAGAATACTGGGCAGAACGAAATAGAGGCGAAGCGCGCGCCGCCAGGCAATCCAGGCAGGTACGGGCATTATTTTACTCCGGTGGGCGTCGCCGATCATAGGATGTTTTATTCTAAGCCTCATGGCCTGCCTTTGATGCTGTCTATGAAAGGGGGCACGCCTCTGGGAGAAAAGAGGCGGGAAATTTCACTTTGGTTTGTTATTCTTGAGTATCTCCAGAATTTTATCATGATACCGCCAGACCAGTAAGGAAACGATGATGGCCGCGACCGTGACAATGGCTAAAAGCAGGTACTGCTCCTTTGCGGCGATATTGCCGCTGATCGATAGCATCATCGTGCCAAAAAAGCGGCCAACTGTGGAGATGATAATGAAAGTCAAAACCGGAATGCGGCTGACACCCATAATATAGCATAAATAATCCTTGGGAAATCCCGGAATGAGAAACAGCAGAAAAGAAACCAGCAGCCCCTTATGCTCCATAAAGTGGTCAAATTTTTCAAAGACTTCTTTCTTGACTACTTTCTCCAGCAGCGGCTCGCCGAAAAATCTGGCCAGCATAAAAGCCAGCCAGGAGCCAAGCGTAAGACCGATGGTGGAATAAATCGTCCCCCAGAACGGACCGTAAAGGTAGCCGCCGATAAAGCCGGACACCTCGCCCGGTATCGGCGCGGCAATCACCTGGACAATCTGAATCAAAATAAAAACAAGTTCATCGTACTGATGGGATTTAATAAAAAGGACAAGCTGTTGTCTGTCTATAAAGAATCTCCACAGATCAAAATGAACAAAAAGAAAAGCCGCCAGACCGATTAAGGCCAGTAGTACCAAAATTCGCAGGGCTATGCTTTTATTCATGCGGGATTCTCAATATTTCTCATCTTTTTGAATTCAGTTCATTTGTTATCTTATTACCTGTTGTTCGTCAAATTATTTGATCCTGTCCGCAAAATCCGGTTGTCCGGACAACCATCCATGAATATCGGCACAATCCTGTATTTTCTTCAAAGTAGTTGACTAAACGAAATTGATATGCAAGAAAAACGCATTCTTAAAGATCGCAAAGATGCTTCTGAATACATATGGATTAACATAAAAAGGGAGGACGACGACATGTCGAAAGTGCCGCAAAAACTGGACCGACAAAAGTCCGATATTTATAAAAATGCTCCGATTGCCAGGTTTGGCGAAAGGAAGCCCGACTTTACCACCATGGGCCGAAAAATAAAAAATCCTCATAAGAAATTCCGTGAGGTTGTTTGTGTAGAAGCCTGCCGGACGCCCTATGGCCGTTCCGGCGGTGCGCTGAAAGATTTTTCGGCGATGGAACTGGGCGCTCTGGCCATCAAAGAAGTTCTGCGCCGGACGGAAGGCAAGGTGAAGCCCGCGGATGTGGATTACATTTTCATGGGGCAGGTGGTTCCCGCCGGGTGCGGTCAGATACCGGCGCGACAGGCCGCCATTCTGGCGGGCGTGCCGGAATCCGTTCCTTCCATTACCGTGAATAAAGTCTGTTCGTCCGGCATCAAAACCATTGATCTGGCCTTTCAGATGATTCTGCTCGGACGCGCCGATATCTGTATTGCCGGCGGCCAGGAGAGCATGAGCAATTGCCCGTTTGTGCTGCCGGATATGCGCTGGGGTACCCGGATGGGCCTGCCCAACGGCCGCGTCGTGGATGCGATGGTGTATGACGGGTTGTGGGACGCCTTCTATGATCGCCACATGGCTATTCACGGTTCGGAAGTGGCCGACGAGTTCGGCTTTACCAGAGCAGAACAAGATGAGTGGGCGCTCAATTCCCAGATGAATGCCGTCCGCGCAATGAATGAGGGAAAGCTCGATGCGGAGATTTTCCCCGTGGAAATCAAACAGGGCAAAAAGGCAATCGTGATGGATAAAGACGAAGGGCCAAGACCGGAGACAACGTTGGAGGGTCTGGCCAAGCTTCCGCCGGTGTTCGGACATCTGAGCACCGTAACCGGACAGCCCGGCAGCGTTACCGCCGGGAACGCCCCCGGCGTCAATGACGGCGGTGATGTCTGTCTGCTCATGAGCCGCGAGAAAGCAGATGAGCTGGGTTTAAAGCCTATTTTCACCATTGTGGATTATGCTGAAGTGTCGCAGCCGACCAAAGATATTGCGACCGTGCCGGGACTGGCCATCAAGAAAATTCTGGAACAAAATGATCTGACGCTCGATCAGATGGACATCATCGAAATCAATGAAGCCTTCGCCGCGGTGGCGCTGGTCAGTTGCCGTTCCATTCTGGGCATGACCAAAGAAGATATGTTTAAAAAGGTCAATATCAACGGCGGCGCGGTGGCTTACGGGCACCCCATCGGAGCCACCGGCGCCCGGATTGCCATGACGCTGGGTTATGAACTGCAACGCCGCGGCGGCGGATACGGCGTCTGCGGTATTTGCTCAGGACATGCTCAGGGCGACGCCATGCTGATCAGAGTAGAAAAATAAACTTATTTGCAGGAAACGGTCTGGTGACCTTTAATCGGTCGAAACAGGCCGGCAAATTAGGTCAGCATCCTTCAGGATTCACCGCCTTCACATAGCGCCACCCCATATAAATCGCCACCAGAACAAACATCCAGCGCAAAGGATCATCCGGGATGATTTGAGCGATATTGCCACCGATAAACGTTCCCAGGAGAATGCCCGGCACCATGCCGATCATCAACTCTCCCGCGATATTGCCCAGTCGCCAATGTGTAACAGCGCCGACACAACCGGTGGGGACCATTACCAGCAGAGCGGTTCCCTGCGCGGTATGCTGTGTAAATCCCGCCAGCAGAATCATGGCGGGCACCATAATCGTCCCGCCGCCGACTCCCATAAGCCCGGAAAGAAATCCGGCTACAGCGCCGGTAACAGCCAGCGCGGTGATGGATGCGTGCTCCGGAAGCGGACCAAGCATATCCGTCAAAAAAGGCTTGAGCAGTAAAAGAGCGGAGCAGAAAATCAAAAAAGCTCCAAAGATTTTTTTCAGTTTCCAGTCGGGGAGCCGGTCGGCAAAACGCGCACCCGCGGCCGCTGTGAACACCGCCGGAACGGCCAGCGCGGCCGCCGCTGTCCAATCAATCTGATCATGATAGCCGTAAGTGATTGTTCCGCTGATACCCGTAAAGATCAGCACCGCCAGACTCGTGCCATGTGCCCGGCATTGATCGAGTTTCAGCAAACCCACCAGGAGGGGGATCATGATCAAGCCGCCGCCCAGACCGATCAAACCACCGAAAAGGCCGGCGGCCAGACCGATGGCAAAGTGGAGTAAATGGTTTTTCATAGTTCATCTTCCCTGGTCTTGGACAGCGTGGACGGCCATCACAGAGAATAATTGTTCGGGATGACGCAGGAAACTAAAATACTTTCTTTTGAAGCGCCGGGAAACTATCTTTGCCGCAAGCCATCATCAGCGTTAGAGGCATGACTTGAAACGCCTGTTTGAGCATTTTTTCTGAAAGATCGCGGATGTCCCACTGGGCGTGCGCGTCCGCTCTCAGGCGAGACAGATGATAAAGTTCCCGGGCGTTTAATTTCATGAGCACTCTTTTGCGGTGAGCATTGGTCAGAACATAAGCAGCCGCAACCGGCAGCTTATGTTTGATTTGGCAATAAGCATCTTCCGACCGGTGCATGATGTCCATAAATTCTTTTTGTCTGCCGATTGCGTGCACGGCAGGCGGAACGGTCACACCCAGTTGTGGGTCATAATCCTGAGCCATGATGGTCGCCATGCGGTGCCTCTTGAGTTGGGCGAAGCAACTGGCGCTTGTAACCAGCTCAAATTGCAGATCGACGTTTTCCAGCTCCCGCAACACCGGGTCGTAGGGTTGCAGATGTTCAAAGGCGGTTTTGAAAAGGGCTTTTACGCTGCGCAAGCTCATCCTCCCGGCCTGTTTCAGGCAGAGATCGAAGCTCAGGCCGGATGACGCGAAAAGCAGGACGGCGGCTGCCTGCGTATCGGCGTCCCGCGTTGCGGAAATCAGCCGGACGTCGGGTGATTTGTTCACTTTAGGCTGCGGGAATTTTTTGGCGACGGCGCGCAGATTCGGCCGCGTCAGGCGGTCGTAGTCGGTCGCTTCGGTGTAGCGGATGAGCGACGGCGCTATGCCTTTGGTCGCGGCATAGAGTTTTTCACTGAAGAGACGCGCCTCGGCAAGCGGCAGCGCCGAAAGCCTTCTCAGCATCAGCTCCAGATTGCGGGCGTTGATCGTCATGCCCAGTTGGGTTTCGGTGGCCAGCGATATGGCGTATCGCGCATCTTCCTTGGCCCATCCCTCCAGCATCGAGCGGTTGGCGGAATTTTCGGTCAGCGCCTTGTTTTGCCCGAACACATAAGGCCGGAGCTGTTCATAGAGCTGATGGTAAAAATCATTTTGCATCTGAACAGTTTCGACAAACAAATTCTTCAGGCCCGCCCCGGTTATTTCATCGGGCACAACAAAGTCTTTGTCAAACAGGACATAGCGTTGCGATTTTTCCGTATAGGAACACAGGCGAAACTTTTCAATTTCCTCCACAAGCAGTCGGGAAACGCCGATGACGTCGATATTGAAGACGGCATGCTCGGCCACCGAACTGTGGCCCATTTCAAAAACGATGTTGCGGTTGGACTTGCGGGCTTTGTCCACTTCGGCGCGGGCGTCTGCGCGCAGCTCATCAACGGATTTTGGGCTGCGGCTGATGCGCGCGTAGGCGGCGGAGATGGTTTCCGGCGTGATATCCTGCCCCAACGCGCTTTTACCTTTGAGCTCACAAATTAAATCGTAATCAACATTATAACCGGCAAGAAGAATTTTCATTTTTGTATAATTCCCCAGAGCAAGGGGTTGCAACCCCTTGTTCTGATGTTTCTCACAGTCTGACCATCTCAACACGCGGGAGCGTCCGTCCCAGGAAACGCTCGCCAATGGTCTGAAAACGATACGGCACGTCGCTTACGCAAAAAAGGTAATCCGGCGACAGACGATTTTCGTTGCTCAGATTTTCCCGATTAATCAAGTCAGCGGCAATTTCCGCCATCGCTTCCGCCGAATCGATCAACCGGACTTGCGGCCCTACGATATCCTGAAAGAGCGGTTTGAGCAGCGGATAATGCGTGCAGCCCAGCACCAGCGTATCGATGTGTTCGGCCATCACGGGCTTTAAGTATTCCTCGGCGACAAGCCTTGTGGCTGCATGATCAAACCAGCCCTCTTCCACCAGCGGAACAAACAAGGGACAGGCCTGCGAAAACACCTTTGCGTCGCGATCCAAGAGGTGAATGGCGCGGGAGTAGGCATTCGAGTTAATTGTGGCGGGTGTGCCGATCACGCCGATGGTCTTGCTGCGCGTTTCGGCAACGGCGATTTTTGCGCTGGCTTCAATCACCTCCAGCACCGGTACGGGGGATAAGTCCCGGATGGCCTGATAGGCCACTGCCGCCATCGTGTTGCAGGCGACAATCAGGAGCTTGACATCCTTCTTCAGCAAAAACTCCGTGATCTGCATTGCGTAACGGTTGATCGTTTCCACCGATTTAATGCCGTAAGGCACCCGCGCGGTATCGCCGAAATAAATGATGTTTTCAAAAGGCAGGCGTTCCATGAGCGCGCGCACAACCGTCAGCCCGCCGATGCCGGAATCGAAAACGCCGATCGCCCAATTTTTTTTGATGTCCATGTTTTTTTCTCTCATATCCGCATCATAAAGTCATCGACTTTTTTTTGTCGTTAGGATAAAAACACGGCAACAGTAAAAAAGTCGATCAGAAAAAGTGCTGCTTTTTATCATAACTTTTTGAAACATGCCAAGAGTTCTTCGGGTCTGCTTATTTTTGCCCGGTTGAAAAGGGAAGGGAAAAAGACAATGCGCCGTTCGGATAAGGAAATAAAAGACCCCAAAGAAATTGACGCCATTTTGCAAGCCGCGCAGGTCGGCCGGATCGCGATGGCCGCAGGCGACAGCCCTTATATTGTTCCCGTCAGTTTTGCCGTGAGCAATCACCATCTTTATTTCCACTGTGCAAAATCAGGCCAAAAAATCGACATGCTGCGGAAAAATCCTTCGGTCTGCTTTGAAGTGGATATTCCCGGCGATCTCGTCAGCGGCGCGTCGGCCTGTTCGTGGGGTATGAAATACAAAAGCGTGATCGGTTTTGGTCAGGCTTATTTTATCGAAGGAGCCGACGAGAAAAAGAAGGCGCTCAGCATCCTGATGAAAAAGTACACGGGGCGGGATTCATTTCCTTATGCGGACGACACACTGGACAAAGTGTGTGTGATGGGTGTAAGAATTGAAATAATGTCGGGTAAGAAATCGGGCTGAAATAAGGAATGCTCAACAATATGCCTATTTATTTACAGATTATTTTACTGATTGTCGCCTTTATCGTTTTTGTTCTGGCGGCCATGTATTTGACCGGCCTGGGTCTGCGGCGGGTATGCTTTAAAATCATCGCCGACATGGAAGAAGCCGGGGCTTTTAAGGCGGCTAAAGCGATCAGATTGCAGGACGAACGAAAAAATTTCTTTCGGGTCGGCACGGGCAATCTGCGGCCCAAGGCGCTTAACCTCCTGATTGCCGAAAAGCTGGTGATCAAAACGCCAGACAACAAATATTATCTGGACAAAGAGAATCTGGCCGAAGTGAAAAGTAAGATCGGCAAGTCCTGATTAACGGATGGTCAGGGCCGAAATCACATTCAGGATCCCATCAGCCGTAAAGAAAAATAATTCATGCGAGGCGACCTCCCGGCTTTTGTCGGCGGATTCTTTGAGCACGGGAACAATCTCGATAGCCGTGATGTCCATCCATTTGTTGTCCATGTTGATACGAACCACAACACCCTGCTCGTTGACCTCATGAGGGATTTTGTAGGATGTTAGAACCCGGACGACAAAATCATTTTTTTGCTTGGTTACATAAGCCGCCCTTTCATGGAGCGCGCGAATCTTGCCGTATTCCTGCGCTTGCACGGAAGGCATAAAAGAAAACAATAAAACCGCCGCCGATAAAACGATAAAAATATTTTTCATGTCGATCTCCTCTGTGTAGGGGCGCGGTCTTCGCGCCCATCTTTCCGCGGTCTTCGCGCCCATCTCTTTTGCGCCCTTTATTCAATATCAGAGCGGGATGACCCCGGTTGAACCGGGCGGGATAACCCCGGTTGAACAGGGCGGGATGACCCCGCCCCTACGATAATGTGAATCTTTGATTGACTTTACCGCATCTTTTTTCTATAGGCCAGTAAAATTGTTGGGGCACGAAACGTCTTGCCCCGGCAGGGGAGACGAATTTTGCAATTTAACCCGTGTATGAAACATAAACTGATCCGCAATTCCGCACGGCATTTCGCCGAAGCGGAACTGGCGCCTATTGCCGCCGAAATTGACCAGCAGCGGATCTTCCCCCGTGACGTCATCGCCAAAATGGGGGAACTCAATTATTTCGGCCTGCAAGTTCCAAAAGAATACGGCGGCGCGGCTCTGGATTCCATCAGCGCCGCCATTGTGGTGGAAGAAATCTCCCGCGTCTGCGCGGCGGTGGGGCTGTGCGTCACCGTCCACAACGGCGTGGCCGTTTATCCTTTTTTGCAATTTGCCAATGCCTCGCAAAAAGAAAAATATCTGCCGCAATTAGCCGCAGGAAACGTGATCGGCGCGTTCAGCCTGACGGAGGCCAACGCGGGTTCCGATGCGGGTAGCGTGGAAACCACAGCCGTCAAAAACGGTACGGATTATATTTTAAACGGCACAAAAATATTTGTCACGAATGGCGGGGTCTGCGACGTCGCTTTAATTTTCGCGTTAACGTCGTCGCCCGACAACAAGCTGCAAAGCAGTGTTTTTATTGTCGAGAGTAAATTCCCGGGATTTTTGCGCGGCGAACTCGAGGACCTCTGCGGCATGCGCGCCAATCCCGTTTCGTCGCTGTTTTTTGAAGACTGTCGCGTGCCTGCGGAAAATCTCCTGGGCAGACTGGGCGACGGCATGAAGATCGGTCTGACAACGCTGGACAACGGTCGGATCGGCGTGGCTGCCCAGGCTCTGGGCATCGCGCAGGGCGCGATGGAAGCGGCGGTCAAATACGCCAAGGAAAGGCAGCAGTTTAAAAAACCGATTGCCTCCCAGCAGACAATCCAAAACTATATTGCCGATATGGCCACGGAAATCATGGCCGCGCGCCTGCTTCTGTATCGCGCCTGTGAACTCAAAGACACGGGGGCGCCGTTCGGCTGCGAAGCGTCGATGGCCAAACTGTATTGCAGCTCCGTGGCGTCCAAAGTGACGGGTCTTGCCGTCCAGATTCACGGCGGTTACGGTTACAGCAAGGAATATGACGTGGAACGATACTTCCGGGACGCCAAGGTTACGGAAATTTACGAAGGCACGAGCGAAATCCAGCGCATGGTCATTGCCCGCGCAATACTATCTCAACAGATAATGTGAGCCTCTATGCTGAATCTTGTGGTGTGTATTAAACAGGTGCCGATGGTCACCGAACTGCCCTGGGATGAAAAAACCGGCACGCTCAGACGTGATCTGGCGGCGGGGATGATGAATCCGGCCTGCAAGCGCGCGGTGGAAGCGGCGCTGCAAATCAAGGAAAAACAGGATGCGGTGATCACCGTGATGACGATGGGGCCGCCCGCGGCGGAGGAAGTCCTGCGTGAGGCTCTGGCGATGGGAGCGGACCGGGGCATCTTCATCTGCGACCCGATTTTAGCCGGTTCCGACACGTATGCCACGTCCTTTATCCTGGCAGCGGCTATTCAAAAAGAAGTTCACGATTGGGATCTGATTTTGTGCGGCGCCTACACGTCGGACAGCGAAACCGCGCAGGTGGGTCCGCAACTGGCCGAGGAACTGAACATACCCGCGGCCGCTTACGCAGAACACCTGGATATTTCCGGCCGGACGCTGCGTGTTCGCCGTCTGGTGGACAATTTCCGCGAAACGCTGGAGATGGAATTCCCGGCGCTGGTCACCATTTCCATGGAGCGATACGAGCCTAGGTACGCATCCTTCGCCGGCCTCAACAAGGCTTTTATGGAGACGGACATTCCTGTTCTGGATGCGGATGCTCTGGGAATAACAGCCGCAAACTTCGCAGCGCGCGGGTCACGGACAAAAGTGCGCCGCGTCTTTATCCGCAAAGCGCAAAAGGAAAATGTGATGATTACGGGCGCGGCGGCTATTGCCGCAAGTGAATTCCTCGACCGTTACCAGCGAACCATCAGCGCGGTTATCGGGAAATCAATAGAGGTCGAAAAGCAGGCGTGAAGACAGGTAAAAACAAACGGACCATGAAGAACAAACAAAAGAGCATCTGGGTATTTGGCGACTACCGCAACTACTACCAGAACCGCGTGACACTCCAGCTGATTTCCAAAGCGGTGGATCTGGCGCGCGCCATTGACGCGGAAGTCTGCGCCGTTGTGTTCGGAAACGATATTGAAGAATGGATTATGGAATATACCGCGCACGGCGCGGATCGCGTGCTGGCCATTGACCATCCGTCGCTGACCAGCTACAGCACGGAAAATTACCTGGCGCTGATTGAAAAACTGGCCAGGCAAAGAGACCCGGACATTATCCTGATCGGCGCGACGGATTTCGGCCGGGAATTTGCGCCCAGGTTGGCCAAACGCCTGAAAACCGGCTTATCTGCCGATTGCGTCGGCTTGGATATTTCTACGGATGGCCTGCTGATGCAGATCGCGCCGTCTTTCGGCGGCAATATGCTGGCGGAAATCGTCACCGAAAAACACCGCCCGCAAATGGCTACCGTGCGTCCCGGCACCTTCAAGGAAATTCCGCACAATTATGAACGCACCGCCATCGTGGAGCGTCTGCCGCTGCCGGGCAATCTACCCGTATCGCGGGTTCGCGTGGTGGAATATGAACGCGCGGCGGAAAAGGGGCACACGATTGAAAACGCGACAGTGATTGTTTGCGGCGGACGTGGCATGGGCAATAAAAATAATTTCAGAAAACTCGACGAGCTGGCCAGACTTTTAGGCGGAGACGTCGGCGCGACACGACCGGTGGTTTACGCCGGATGGGCCGATCACGACGCGCTGGTCGGACAGGCGGGAAAACATATCAAACCCAAAATTCTTTTTTCCTTCGGCATCAGCGGCGCTATTCAGCATACCGCCGGCCTGGGCGAAGCGAACTTCATCGTTGCGGTCAATAAAAATCCCCAGGCAACGATGATGAAAATGGCCGACGTCGCCATAACAGCCGACGCAAGCGATCTGCTCAACAACCTGATCAAAGAACTCAAGAAACGCATTCGGGAGTAAGGTGTTCGTTGTTTCTGTTTATTTCATGATGAAGGTCATGACCAGGGCGAACACGGAATAGGTTTCCGGCATGGCGCCCGCCACCAGGGCATTGGCCATCGTGTTTTTCCCACCCAGGATATTCCGGATACCGGCTGCGCAAACGATACCCTGAGCCCAGGCACTTAGAAACATAGCGATACCAAAGATCCCCGCCCTGCCGGCGACAGTATAGGGATCGGTGCTGATCTGATCCATGTTGGAGAATAAAACCACAATGGAGTATATCCCTTGTGATGACGGCATCATGGCCACGGCAATGTTCTTATAAAAGTTTTCCGTTCCCCCGCCCAGAAGCGCTGAAAACGAAATGGACAGGCCGACTGCAGAACCAGCCAATCCCAGAGACAGGCTCAGTCCCATGATAATTTTTGCAATGAGCGGCGCCCAGTTTTCCGGCGTCGGCGCTGCCTGAGCGAAGACCGGAGAGACAAATCCCACAGTCACAAGGACCGCCGCCAGGCCTCCCATAACCCATTTTCCTTTCTTACTCATAACTTACCCCCTTCCATGTCTTTGTTTTATTTCATAATGAAGGTCATCACCAGCGCGAATACCGCGTAGTTCTGCGGCATGGCACTCGCCACTAGGCCGCTGACCATCGTGCTTTTCCCCTCCAGGACACCCTGGATACCGGCTGCGCTGACGATTCCCTGGTACCAGCCGCACAGGAACATGGCTATGCCAAAGATCCCCGCCCTGCCGGCGACATTATAAGGATCGGTGTTGATCTGATCCAGGTTGATGAAGAAAACCACAATAGAGTATATCCCTTGTAATGACGGCATCATGGCCAAAACAATGTTCTTATAAAAGTTTTCCGATCCTCCACTCAGAAGCGCTGAAAACGAAATGGACAGGCCGACTGCAGAACCAGCCAATCCCAGAGACAGGCTCAGTCCCATGATAATTTTTGCAATGAGCGGCGCCCAGTTTTCCGGCGTCGGCGCTGCCTGAGCGAAGACCGGAGAGACAAATCCCACAGTCACAAGGACCGCCGCCAGGCCTCCCATAACCCATTTTCCTTTCTTACTCATAACTTACCCCCTTCCATTTTGAAAGGCTTGTATTCAATCCCTCCGCCTTCGTAGAAGCTTTTAAAAGTTTCTACAAAATGGAGGCGGGCGGAATGTATGGTGCTTGACAGAATGCCAAGCGCAATGTTGAACGTGTGCCCCAGGATGATAATGATTACCGCAAGAGGCAACCCGATAACAGGTCCTGCGGCGCCCATCACCATAACGGCCAACTGGTTCATA
The DNA here is from genome assembly GCA_964351355.1 of uncultured Smithella sp. Lineage (GTDB taxonomy): Bacteria > Desulfobacterota > Syntrophia > Syntrophales > Smithellaceae > UBA8904. The sequence goes on along the minus strand of CAYGNV010000020.1, from coordinate 7,054 downwards.
ACTTCGGCGATGGCGGCGGATCCGATCCCCAGTCCGAAAAGACGGGCATAGGAGAGGAGATCGCCGATGAGGCCGGTGAGACCGTAAACGTGCCAAAGCCCCGCACCGAGCCGTATATGCCATCTCCAATCATTGCTGGAATAAAACAGCGTCAGGAGGATGCCCAGAACCAGGACGCCCAACCCGGCGTAATACAAGGGCGTATTGAGAACCGTACTGGGCAGGTTAAACCAGATGCTGCGGACAGCCAGCAGGACGCCGCCCCAGAGAACGAAAAGCAATCCCAGCTTGGTTATTTGAATGTAACGGCGGGGGGCCTGCATAATCCCCATCATATAGGAAATGCTCAGATGAAGGACGCCCAAACCAAGCGCTATGTAAAATAAGACCATGGGCTTTCCGGCGCCTACAGACACGTCAAGGAGAATCCAACGGCGATCCTCGAAGTGATAGCCAAAGACAGAACCGGTAAGCAGGCCGACGACCACGGAAGACACCGCAAGAGCCTTACAAAGTTTCACGATAAGCGGTAGCCCGTCCACTTTATCGCCCAGTTTTCGACCGATGAAATGGGAAACCAGATAAAACACCAGACCGTAACCGGCATCGGCTAGGCAAATGCCGAAGAACAAAACCATGAAGGGTGCAAAAAAATAAGAGGGATCGCGCTTGCTATATTGGGGAATGTCGTAAAGTTTAAGCAGGGGCTCGATGCGCCGGACAAACCAATTATTTTTGAGAAGAACAGGTGGTTCTTCTTCCGGCAGGGGGGCTCTGACTTCGCATTGGAGCGGCAGGTGTTCCTTTTCGATCTGCCCCAGAAAATCATTGATATGATCATCAGGAATCCAACCCTGAAGACCGAAGAGATAATCTTCGGCATAGAGCGTTCCCATTTGCTCCAGATAGCATGCTTCATTGAGAGCTGCCGCCATCTGTTTCTTGAGTATATCGGCCCGCAAAGCAATACCGGCCAAGCGGTCGGCTAGTGACTCTTCTTCCGTCTTCAGCCGCTCGATTTCTCTTAGAGTTCGACTAAGACTCATCTCCGGCAGAGGCAGCGCAGACGCACCGGGAATATCGACAAGGCCCGCAAGAGAAATAGTATAGAATAAATACTCCCGCTTTTCCGCAACTATTTCGCTAAAAACGCCATCGGGAATGATCAAATCGGCGCCTTTTTTGCGATCCATGCGCCAGCGCCCGACAGATGCCCCGGCTTCTTCCAGGCAGCGCAACACGTCGGGATCGAAATCTCCCCAGGGGGCAAGGTCATCGGCCAGACTTTCGAGAGTCTGTCTCCGGTCTCCAGCTTTCTCAAGGGTCGCCAAGGCCTCTTCAGCACAGCGAACAAGGTCCTCATCGGGACAATCGACAGGATGCCGTTTTTCGCGGCGACTAAAGCGGTTCACAGCTTCTTCGATCTGCCCAATCCTGCGCAGACGCAGAAGCGCGGCCGAGGACTCTTTCTCGCCTGCGCCGGCAAGGGGTTGGACCGGTTCCAAGTGTACAACGCCTGCGTTCTGGAGAAAACGCAAGGTTTCTTCTTTATGAACGGAAGGACCAACCATGAATACCCGGCTCATTTTTGCAATCGCCATGGCTACGACCTTCCTCGGCTCGTCCTTTTGCCGGACGGCCGTTTAACGTTCTTATGCATCATAAACCTGCCTCCAACAGGCGCTTGGCGACCTTGGCCACGCCCACGGCGGCGGCCTGCTGGTCCTGGAGATAAACGGCTATTTTCCGCAAGGCTTCGCGGCACTCGGGGATCAGCCGTTGTTCGTAGAGGTTGATCCGCTGGCTCGTCTTGCGGAAACCTTCCGCTAAAATCCGCTCCTGTTCCAGCAGAATCCTCAGTTTCTCGCGCAGGCGGATTGCTTCGCGCAGGCGTCCCAGGACTATTTCGAAGCTATAAGCCGCGGCAAAGACGCTGTAGGAGAGATCCTCGAAGACGACCTCCTTAAACAGCGGAATCTTTAAACCAGCCACGTTGTGCATGGAAACCCGCACCTGTCGGATTTTGACAAATGGCTTAATCAGGCCCTCCATATCTCGAATTAAAGAAGACCACAGAGAAATGTCTTCCATAAGCGAAGCCAGGGCGGCCTGCTGTTCCCGGATGTCCTTCCGGACGACGGCCAACTGCATGAGAAACTGCTGTTTGCGCGCCTCCAGAGCGGGAAGAAAGCGCTGGTAGAGTGCCAGTTTTTGTTTTTGCTCCCTCAGGGAGACTTTATTGAGTTTGATCCGCTGTGCCATAGATTCCGATCTCTTACCGTATATCTTTTACCCAGTGCTGATCAATAAATTCCTGTTTAATGCCGACCTCTTCGGGCCGGAAGCATTCCGACAACGTTTTCCAGCCCAGATCCAGGGCATCGTTGAGGCCGATATCCACATTCAAGTCCATGAACCGCTCATAGAAGAACTTCCCGTAACGGATATACCGTTCATCATCATCTGTCTTGTCGAACCCCATGGCCAGCTTCTGTTCCACTTCACGGCTCTTGGCGAAAAGACGGATCATGCTGTTCATGATCACGCCGTGGTCGGCCCGGGTCACCTTGCCGATGACGAGCTGTTTGAGCCGGGAGAGAGATCCGAAAGGTTCAATGACCCCTTTGCGGAGATAGAATTGCCCTTCCGTAATATAGCCCGTATTGTCGGGAACCGGATGGGTGACGTCGTCGCCCGGCATGGATGTTACGGCCAGAACGGTAATGCTGCCTGCGCCCTCAAAGTCCACGGCCTTTTCGTATCGCGCCGCCAGATCGCTGTAGAGCGATCCCGGATAGCCGAGGTTGGACGGAACCTGATCCATGGAGATGGCGATTTCTTTCAAGGCATCGGCAAACGCCGTCATGTCCGTAAGCAGAACCAGCACACGCTTCCCTCGGACACCGAACTGTTCGGCCACGGCGAGCGCCATGTCGGGCACCAGTAGGCGTTCCACGACGGGGTCGGATGCCGTATGAACAAACATGATGGAACGGGATATCACGCCTGCCTCTTCGAAGGCGTGTCGGAATTTGAGATACTCGTCATGCTTGAGGCCGATGCCGCCCAGGATAACCACATCGGCGTCGGCGCGCATGCCGATGCGGGCCAGAAGGTCGTTATAGGGCTCGCCTGCGGCGGCAAAGATAGGTAGTTTCTGGCTTTCCACCAGGGGATTGAAGACATCCACCATGGGGACGCGCGTCTCAATAAAACCCCTGGGAATGACGCGCCGGACGGGGTTGACCGAAGGTCCTCCGATTTCAATTTTCGGCAGTGCCGTCAAATCGGGTCCGTTGTCGATGGGTTCGCCGGAACCGTTGAATATTCTGCCCAGCAGGGCGTCGCCGAAAGCCATGCGCATGGGACGTCCGAGGAAACGGACCTGATCGCCTGTGGAAACGCCCCGGGACCCGGCAAATACCTGCAAAAACACATCGTGACCCTTGAGGCGGATCACCTGGGCTAAAGACATACCGTACCGGCTCTTCACCTGCGCCAGTTCACCGTAACCGATATCCCTTGCGGGTACCGTGATGATGTCACCCTGGATTCTGATGATGCGAGAGTGTTCTGTGATCATTCTGTGATTGCTCCTTGCGCGGCTAATATAGACTCGATTTCGCTGCGGTATCTTACATAGGCCTCCCCCTGGTAGGGGCAGTATTTCATCTGGAAGAAACGATTGTGCAGAGCGGTCATTTCCAGGCGCGCCTTATCCTTGCTCTCAAAGGTAAACGGAATGTGGACCATATCCATTAAGAGCAGAAAATCGGCAACCTGGCGCTCCAGGGACGTTGCGCGGTCCACGGCATCGAACGAATCCTGCTGGAGACAGACGGCGTCCACAATCTCGGATTTCAGATAGGTGATGAGGTCGGAAAGTGCGATTCCCTCCTCGCCGACAACGAGCATCATCTGATGCACTTCGCTGCCGGCATAAAGAAGTCGGTGGACTTCTTCGACCAGTTTCACCCATCCATCGCAACGCTGGGCCAGAGATTCCTGCATTTGCCGAAGATAGAGACTCCAGGAGATAAGAGGATCAATGGCCGGATAGCGCCGCTGGTCGGAACGGGAGCGGGAAAGACCATAGAAGGCGCCCACAACCTTGAGAGTGTTCTGCGTCACAGGTTCCTCGAAGTTACCGCCGGCAGGAGAAACATTGCCGATCATGGTGAGAGACCCGGTGGCGCCGTCGGAAAGGCGCACCAGCCCCGCCCGTTCATAAACAGCGGCAATGCGACTTTCCAGGTAGGCGGGAAACGCCTCTTCGCCGGGGATTTCCTCCAGTCTCGCTGAAGATTCCCGAAGCGCCTGAGCCCAGCGGGACGTGCTGTCAGCCAGGAGGAGCACCTTGAGCCCCAGAGATCGGTAATATTCGCCGAGGGTAATCCCCGTGTAAATGGACGCCTCGCGGGCCGCCACAGGCATGGACGACGTGTTACAGATGATGATGGTCCGGTTCATGAGAGGGCCGCCCGTTTTGGGGTCTTCCAGTTCCGGAAATTCCCGGATGGTCTCTACGACCTCGCCTGCCCGTTCGCCGCAGGCTACGATAATGACAATATCCGCTTCGGCATAACGGGAAATGATCTGTTGTAAAACGGTTTTGCCGGCGCCGAAGGGCCCAGGAATACAGGCCGTTCCTCCCTCGGCGAGGGGAAAGAAAATGTCAATGAGCCGACATTGCGTGAGCAGTTGCCGGTTGGGAAGCAGTCTTTCCTGATAAGCCCGGACAGGCATCTTGACCGGCCACTCCTGTTTGAGTGTGACAGGCGTTTCCCGTCCATCTTCTGTGCTTTTAAGGACGGCAATGGTTTCGCTCACCCGGTAGGGGCCCGCAGGCATGATCTGAACGACCTCCCATGTTCCGGGTAGAGAAAACGGAACGACCGTATGATGCTTAAAGAGCCCTTCGGGAACGCTTCCCAGATAATGACCTGCCTTGACCACGGCGCCTGCAGTCACGGAAGGCGTGAAGTTCCACTGCTTCTCCTCATCCAGAGCATTTAAGTATTGACCCCGTTTGAGGAAAAAAGACTGTTCATTTTCCAGATGCATCAGGGGATTCTGAAGGCCGTCGTAGATCATGCCCAAAATGCCCGGCCCCAGAGTTGCCGAAAGCAGCTCTCCGGAAAATTTCACCTCATCCCCCACGACCATGCCGGTGGTGCTTTCGAAAACCTGCATGTCGATCTGCCGTCCCCGAATGCGGATCACTTCTGCCTTGAGGGATGCCCCCTGGCACTTCACATAAGCCACTTCGTTCTGCAGAACCTCATGACCCTGGTCAACCTCGCCGGTTGCCAGGGGGCCATTTATCGCGATGATGCGACCTTTGGAAAGATCACCCACGTTTAACCTCCACTATTATATAAAAAGTTATGAATATCATAAGGAATCCGCAACCTCTCCCAGCGGCTGTAAATGGCGGCGCGGGCGAGGAAAGCCAGTATAGCGTCCAGAGAAAATGAGTCAACGCCCTGGTAATGGTAAATCTGTTTCAGGCGCTCACTGTCAATGATACGCTCCGCTTCCAGAGGACTCTTCTGAACCTCTAATTGGGAAACAAGCGCCGCAAAATCGAATGACCGGATGCCGGGCATAACGGTATGCTCAGCGATATTTCCTTCACTATCCCGCAGTCTCAGGGCTGTCAGGCGGTTGCGCAGCTCGATCTCCCAGACGGTGTAATCGATCAGGTAGCGGCACCCTTCCTCCTCGGCGAGCGCCAGCAGGGATCCGTAACAAAGTTCCCAGAGCCGGTCATAGATATGTGGGTACCGGATTCCCTGTTCCTTTTCATCCACGAAGGTCCGGATAAAGTCGGGCAGATTCTTCCCGGTTTCCATTTCCTCACGCGTCATGGTTCCGCCATCCAGAAAAAAATCTTTTCCCTGATCGATGCTTTCCCAATTGGCCGCATCAATAACGGAAAGCTGTGCCCGCAGCAGTTGATCGTCTTCAGAATTAATCTGGCGGCGTACAATTTGCAAGACTTTGGGAAACGAAACGGCGAGCTTTTCCCCCAGGGATGACGGGAGTGGCGGCAGCAGGCACATCAGGAAATAGTAAGGCCCCATCGTTTCTTACGACTCCTTCCGGGGGAAAAAATATTTCCGGAAACGGGGCGAACAAAAGTCGGAAAACACCTGAAGCAAACCTTCGCTGAAATTGACGTGGCTGCCCTCGCCGACAAGGCCGATCTTGAAGCCGAAGGAAATTTTATCCGTAAATCGGACTTCCAGCGGACGGGACATTTTGTGGCGAAACTTTTCAGCAAACCAGGATTCGAGTTCGGATTTTTTCGCCGCCGGCAGGAGGATTTCGATGTGATGCTCTTTCCCGCCGTGATGGATATATCCGGCGAGTGTTTCCAATATCATTTTTTCTAAAAACTGACGGTCGTCAAGGATCGGTTTGACCGCCGCTTCGATGACGGGATCGACCACGACCTTTTCCAGCCGTTCTTCAACCATAATGAGGAAATTGCGGCTTGCCGATTCCAGATCGACTGTCATCTGCTTTTTCAGGTTTTCGCATTCCCGCTTCGTCTGCTCCAGGATTTTTTCCGCTTCCCTGTGGGCTGCGGCGACAATTTTATCAGCATCCGCCCGGGCATCTTTGCGGAGAAGGTCTGCCGCGGCCTTTGCGGGTTCCAGAACTTTTTCAGTTAATTCTCCGGTAATGTCTCCCAATGTCTTTGCCATATAGCCCCCTTTTTTTTCAACGCCAAAGTTCTTAGTCATTTATTTGTAGATTGTCAAGAAATAGCGTTCATGCAGGAATAAATTCCGGCATGACGGGCATTCACCGATCATTTTTTAGTCTGAAAGATGCGCCGGTGGATAGTGCTTAGAGAATAAACCGTGAAGTTTTAGCGCTTTGCGGCCGATATAAATATTGCTTGAAGATGCAATGGAAAGCGGCTATAGGCGAAGCGGAATTGCATTGAGGCATTGTCGTTGTTATCTTAACCACACGGCCGCCCTGGAATGAATCAACCACCTCGCAGCAAGCTGCGGAGAATTAACGCTCGTCCCGCAGCAGC
>CAYGNV010000019.1:0-20120 GCA_964351355.1 uncultured Smithella sp. | reverse complement strand
GTGAATACCCAAAGTCCCCTATATGATCAACATACATTTTGCTACGCCGGTAAGGAACATCGCCAATTTGCGCAAAACAGGAACCTCGTCGTCACTTACGTCTGCAACTCCTCGGAGGATATCAGCAATCCAAATAGTTTCCTTCGCAAAAATCTTTTCCTTTATCGACCGGTGGTTAAAAGCATCCGGCGCTGATCTGACATTTTGATCTATGATCGCTTGATCAAATGAAGTTCAACTTCTTCCATAAAAGTGTCCGGATTGATGGGCTTCTCAATATAACCATTGCACCCTGCCGCCATAGCTTTATCGCGGTCGCTAACCATGGCACTGAACATTCCCCTTGACAATAGAACGTCCGTTCTACTATGTCTTTGTACTTCTGGATGGGTCGATCCGTCCAAAGCGAGGAAGACATGTCATTGCCAGCAGCCGAATACCGGCCACGCCACCCACAAGATTCGGATTATTACCACTGTGTAGAGGACTATTTTGAAAAATTAATAGAGGGATACGATGAGCATTTCTCAAGGGAATACGGTTTCTGGCGGCCTTATATCGAAAAAGTAATCTACCGTTACCTCGACTGCGGCGATCTGAGCCACGGTTTTGCCCGTGTCAGATGCAAGGACTGCGGCCATGAATACCTTTTGGCATTTTCCTGCAAGCGCCGTCATTTCTGCCCTTCCTGCCACCAGAAGCGCGTGGTGGAGTTCGGGGAGTGGCTCTGCATGGATGTCCTCTACCCTAAAGGGCACGCGAAAAAGGTACCCCACCGGCATTTTGTGTTCAGCATCCCCAAAATCCTTCGCCGTTATTTTCTGTATGATAGAAAACTGCTTGCGGCTCTCAGCCGCTGTGCATGGGAATCCCTGAAAGTTTTTATGCAGCAGGCGGTGCCAGAAAAGGAACCCATCCCCGGCGCAGTGATCGCCGTACAGACCTTCGGCGACTTTCTCGGATTCAATCCCCACTGCCACATCCTCCTGACCGACGGCTGTTTCTACGGAAATAGAGGCATGTTTCGCCTTGCGCCGCCACTGGAACTCAAGAAGCTGGAGGCCATTTTCCGGCACAAGGTTTTCAGGATGCTTCTGAAAAAAGGCAAGATCACGGAAGAGATGGTCAAAATGCTGTCCGCGTGGAAGCATTCCGGATTCAATGTTTTCTGTGGTAACCGGATATCGCCGAAAGATGACTCGGCCATGGAGAATCTAGCCCGCTACATCATCCGGGCGTCGTTCTCGCAGGGACGCATGCGGTATCTGGAACATGAAGGCACGGTGGTCTATACGGCCAAGGACAAAAAGACAAGCAAGAGCATCCCGGCACTGGAATGGCTGGCATCAATGTGCTCACACATTCCCAACCGGGGCGAACAGATGGTGCGGTACTATGGCTATTACAGCAACGTCGCGCGGGGAAAACGGAAGAAAGAAAACATCGATAATGATGTTCCCTGCATCATTGAACCGGATGAAAATAAAAAGGCATTCCGTAAGAATTGGGCAAGACTGATTCAGAAGATTTATGAAGTTGATCCCCTGGTCTGTCCGAAATGCAAGGGAACCATGCGAATCATCAGCTTCATCGAAGACGCGCAAGTCATCCGGGACATTCTTACCCATTTGGGACTCTGGCTTATCCGATCAAGACCGCAGCCCAAAATCCATGACCCGCCGAACATCGAATACGCCACTGCTGATCTTCAAATCCAACCACACACTGACATTATCTACGGCGACCCGGAATACACCTGGGATGATTACATCTACCCTGATCACCTGGAGGTGACGCGAGGGCACAAGCAATCATAACGTCATGACGCATTTGAAAAACAAGGCGTGCTGGAAAGGCTTGCCTGAATTATGGTTAAATTGGCCTTCCTGGCGGCTGAACAGACCAAAAGGTGAGGATATTTCTCAATAGAAAGAATTTTGCCAAATACCTTCATCGGGGGCATCCATACAGCATCCCGCATCTTGTGCCTAAAATCTTCTTGACACACAAGAGGTCGCTTAATATACTTCGCCCAACAAAAAGGAAGTTCTTATCAATTCAATATTCTGGACCGTCTGTTGCACCGTGGTCATCTTTTGAAATTTGAAGGCAAGAGCTACCGGCTCAAGGAGGCTTCTAAAAGACTTGCGTTTGAAAAGAAAAACAACTAAATAAAACTCCGTTCTGCCGACCCTGAGGTGGGGGATTTTCAAGTGGCCATCCGGGATCTACCGAAAAACGGCGGAACCCGATATGCTAGAGCAAACATTACAAATGGTTATACTCATCAAAATTCTGAATCCAAAATTACTGATTTGTAGATGCTATACGTAACATAATCTGATTTTCTTATTGAAGTTAAATTGTTACATGCTGTTTAAATATTCACATCTTTGTCCCTACGTGAAGCCAGAATGGCGGCGCCGAGTGCCCCGATGAGCTGTGGATCTACAGTTAGTGGGGCGATGTCTATCTGAAACATGCGTTTCAGCTCCAGAAGGAGTCCCTGGTTTTTTGCACAGCCACCGGTAACGGTTAGGCGTGGCTTCAGACCGACGCGCTTGATCAGGGTGAAGCAGCGCTTTGCCACGGCGTTCTGGATGCCCGCGGCGATATCGGCTGGTGGATTGCGTTTGGCCAGGAGACTGATCACCTCCGTCTCGGCAAAGACACTGCACTGGGCGGTTACGGGGATCGTTTTTCTTGCATTCAAAGATAGCTTGGAAAAGGCATCCAGATCCATGCGGAAGATCCGGCTCATAGCCTCAAAGAAGCGACCGGTTCCAGCGGCGCATTTGTCGTTCATGGCAAATTCCCGCACGGAGCCGTCGTCCGCCACGGCGATGGCTTTCATGTCCTGTCCGCCGATATCAACGATGGTTTTGATTGAAGGGTCGCACCAGAATGCGCCCATGGCGTGGCAACTTATCTCAGAGATGTTTTCATTGGCAAAAGGCACTTCGTTTCGTCCGTAGCCTGTGCCGATAAGATAGGACAGTTTCCCGATATTGCCGAGGCCGGCAACGGTTGCGCACGCTTTCTCCAAGGCCAGGCACGCAGTGATCTCCGGATCGATCTCGCTGGGGATTAACGACAAGCCAACGATACCCGCAGGCCCGAGAATAACCGCCTTGCCCGTTGTGGATCCTACGTCACATCCGCCATAATACTTATCGTTGTTCATAGATTCCTTCCTCACTGCAATGCTGTTCAGTTAAGCACGTTGCTTCCTTAAAGTCCCCCTTTTTTAAAGGGGGATTCAGGGGGATTGTATTAGTCTTCAAGAAATCCCCCCACCCCCCCCCTTTAAAAAAAGGGGGGAGTAAAAGAGCTAAACTGAAAGGTTTCCTTCCTAATCGAGGCGTTTAGCCTTCATAATATTTTCCATGAAGTTTCCCACCTGCTCTTGGATGCCTTCTTTGGGTGTAATCCTCGAATCCATTAGATCGTAGTCGATGACAAGGAGCGGTATCCCTGCGTCCCGGCACTTCTCCCGCAGGACGCCGCTCATCGCCTGAGTGTTCTTGCAGCCGATATGTCCTGCCACCCAGACCATGTCGAGATCAAAGTGCTTGACCATGTGGAAGATGTCGGGAAAATAGTTAGCTTCCGCAGGTCCCCGGGTGTGCCGCGACATTGGCCCCTGCATGATGATGTTGCCGAGGCTCTTCAGCATCGTATCGGGCGTTGCGGTGTCAATGAATGGTTGTCGGTTGAAGGACATGCTGTCGAGGATAAGGCTGACGCCGTAGGTACGCTCCGCCCAAGCCATGAGGTCAATGTAATGGAGAGTCGGGGGATTCCAGAGCAGGGCGCGGTATTTTTCATTGGGGACGGCGCTGACATTGGCCGCCAGATTCTCTTGCGTCAGCGCTTTGAGGTCGGTAAAAAGTTTGATCGAGGTGTCGTAGCCCGGATTAATGTTGAAAAACCAGAGATGGCTCATCCAGATCGCCTCGGCGGCCATGGGCGCCGGCCGGTGGCGGATCATATCCCAGATGTCCAGTTCCAGCTCCGCCATGGTGTTACGTTTCTCGCAGATCTCCTTGAGGCGCTCCCAGTCCATCTTTCCCGGTGTGTGTTTTTCCAGCCAGTCGATCATGTTTTTCAGTTCATTGGCAAAATAATCAAGTGACCGTTCACTTTTGAAATCAAAGGGGATGTCCACCCAATAGGCGGGCTTCTTCATCTGACGGGCGATGATCGTGTAAGAGGACATACCGCCGTCGCAGGGCATATTGGATGAGACGATGGCCAGGGCCTCCGGGAATACATTTTTTAAAGCCATTCCGATGGTAGCTCTTGGCAGGCTGCATATGTCTGGTGGAATCCCCTCACTTTCGGCCGCGTCCAGATATTTCTGCATGGTATCGGGAACGAGCATGGGCAGGAGGATTCCCAGAAGTTCGGGAACAAACGGCTGCAGGCCCATAGCGCGAAAGATCTCCGGAGGCACGAGGTCTTCATGCAGGATCAGGCGATCCGACCGGTAGAAGATTCCTTCGAGAAGCTCAATTACGCCCTCAACAACGCCGCCGAGAACCATGGCGACAGCCGTGCGATAATTCCCCGATCTCCCTTCGACCAAGCGCTTCAGAAGAGAGTTGACTTCGAGGAAATCCCATATCCAGGGATACCGCTTCAAATCACGGTGCATGCCCAAGGGGCCGTGCTTTGCCGCCATGCGGCCAATATTCATGAGATTGATGACTCGGTGCTTGTTGAACTCAAGATAATCGCTGAGGCCGGGTTTATTGTTTGCCATAATGTATCCGTCTATTTGCCCATGCTTTCAATAAACGCCTGAATGCGCGTCCGGAGTTGTCCTTCGCCACCGAGGCGGTAATCGCGCTCCAGGCGCAGTACCGGAGTTCCTGCCTCCCGGATGTAAGAAACAAAAGAGGCGGCCTCTACACCCCAGGTGTCGCAGAACTTTAATATCTGGATTACAACGCCGTCCGCCCGGCATTCCCGTGCCAGTTTAACGATATCTTCCGCCCGCTCTGCAAATGCTTCCATCATCCGGGGGCAGGAGGTCTTCGTCAGATAATGCTTTGCCAGCAAGGCGATGGGATTGCCAGCCTCCGGTATGGGTTGCAGGCCGGGATAGGATCCGGTGCATAAACGGTCGGCAACAACCAGGCCTCCCTGGGATTCGATGATGCCGATATAGCCGGGATCGTCGAGTTGTCCACCCACCAGAAGGAGGCGCGCGCGGTATGGCGGAAGTGGATCGCGTGTCGGCAGATCATCACGGATTTTCTCCAGAATCGGCAGGAGTGTCTTTTTGGGGGAGGAACTGGCTGCAATGACGATGCTGTGATATTGAGTCCCTGTTAGAAAAGGTTTATCGCCACAGCGGTACTCACCGATTTCCCGCAGGACGGCGTTAAAGGCGTTGTGTTCCCGGATAGCTTTTGCCAGGGCATCTGCGCCCAGATCGACGCCAAAGTGATCAGTCAGTGCTTTGGCAAAGAGCTTTAGTTCATCAGTGTACCATTTAATGGCGGCATCACCGGTCTTGTGGGGGACATCGAGGATACGGGAGAAGCCAGGTCTCTTCAGGTATTCGAGGTTGTCATAGAGGCGGCGGAGATGATCGCAGCTGGCGGCAAAAACCCAACCACGGAGGAAATCGTAGCGCCCGTCCAAGGCGAATTCCAGCAGACTTCGCGTATAAGAGCAGATGACACAGGACAGGTAGTTATCCGCCAGTTCAGTTCCAGTAATGCCGGGAGCGCGCATCCGGACAGGAAAAAGCCCGTCCACGGAAAGCATGACGTCGGGAACATAGCTGCACGAATATCCAATGGGGATTTGTCCTTCATTCATTGCTTTCTGAACCAGATAGTTTACAGGTTCATCCAGCAGTTTTGAAAACCATTTGTCTGTAGCCATGCGAACGCTTCTGTTCCTTCCTATTGATCTACAAAATCCTTAATAGCCATTTTAACAGCTTCAATAGCAGGGCAGGGAAGTATCTCCATGAGGTTTCGGCCGGCGATGTCCGCATCACGGATTCCGTCGTCCTCCGGAACCCAGCCTATCAGTGGGATTGCCGGCGACAGAGATAATCTGTTTTTTTCCCCTTCGTCGCGAATACGGTTCAAAAGCAAGCCGGCCTTCTCATAATGAACGGCAAGTCCTGCGACACTGCTAATGGTCTCTATAACTTTTAATCCCTTGGCGGAGGCGTCGGAGACGAGGAGCAGATGCGTGACTATGGCAAGGACGCGTCGGTTGACCTGTTCGATGCCCGCCTCGCCGTCGATGACCACGTAGTCAAAATTTCGTGCTACGGATTCGATGATGTCCCGAAGCATGGCGTTGACCTTGCAGTAGCAGCCTTCCCGCTCTGGTCGGCCAATAGCGAGAAAGGCTACGTTCTCCCTTTCTTCCAGGGCGGCAAGAACCTCGTAATCCAGAGCGGCAAGAAGTGCCTGACGGTTTTCGCTTTCCCCTTTTTCGATGCGGCCGATCAGATCGTTGCGAATGTCGTTGACGGTGCGGTTTCCGCGGAAGCCCAGGGCTGTGGCCAGACCAACGGAAGGATCGGCGTCGATGGCCAGAATGCGACTGTCTGAGTTTTCCGCAAGGATTCTTACGACGATTGCGCTGATGGATGTCTTGCCCACGCCGCCCTTGCCGCAGACGGCCAGTAGGACAGGGCTACTCTTGATGGATGGTTCCATAAAACAAATCTCCTATCTCACTGGTTCATGGGCTTTGCGACCGTAGACGCGTTCATAAGCCCTGCAGAAAGGGCACAAACCCCCTTCTATCCTACTGACAAACCAGTATGCCACCCCCTGTTGCTTTTTGCGGGCATGCTTGCAGACTGTGCAGTTCACACAGACCTTTGCCATAAACTGATCGCCGCTTGTAATTTCCCTTTTCGTATCCATAATTCCTCCTCCATATTTCGATATATTATCTACTGCGGGCGGCGTGCATTTCTCTCAACCCGTCGACTGCATCGCAGACGGGGCGGTAGTCGCAGGTCGGGCAGTCCACCTCGATCTCTTCGTTCATGCGGTTCAGGGCGCCGATAATAGCCATTGCTCCGCCCGCCACCTCACGGAGTTCGCGTACGGCACTGGGGCTTTCAGTCACCATAATAATTTCAACTCCGTCGATGTATTCCCTGGTCTTCATCCGGGCCATGAGGGCGCTGCCCAGAATGGAGAAGGAAAACCCCTTCTCCAGAGCGTCATGGCTAACACGGCTCCATTCGCGCTGGTACTGGGAAACGGCACGCATCATGTAACCGGCGAGGTCGATGTCAAAGCGCAGGAGATCCATTTCCTGCCAGCGGTCGCAAGTGTTTTCCTCGTTAAAGCCATGGACGGCGGCTATTACGATCTTAGCAAAGGGCAGGCTTTTGCCCCGGGATTCCGGCAGGCCGGGACCGATCACTGTGATCCGGCCATCCGAAATCCGGGAAGGCACGTCGGTCCACAAAATCAGGGACAGGGATTCCTGCCGGGGATTTCCCAACTCGACGCCTGTATCCTGAGCCAGGACGATGTTCTTTTTACCTCCGGCCGGCCATGGGCACCCCTTACCATCGTATAGGAATGTCGTGCCCGGCTGCTCCTGACAATTGTGGTTAACATACTCTCGAATCTGATCGATTGCGGCATCAAGGATTCCCATGGATACATTCCTTACCTTTTTTCAGGATCGTGCCGCGGCGGCATCACGCGCAAAGAGCGCAGCACCTATGGCGCCGTTGATCTGTGGATGCTCGATACTTCTGACGGGGACACCCAGAGCGTTTTCCAGTGCCCTAAACATTCCGGCGTTTCTGGCTACACCTCCGGTCATGGCGACTTCCTCCTCGGCGACGATGCTGCCGACCATGGCTGCGGCACGGTTGGCCAGGGCTCGGTGCAGGCCGGCGATGATATCGCTTACATCCCGGCCTTCATTGACCAGCGAGATGATCTCCGTCTCGGCAAAGACTACACACTGATTCGATAGTGTGACTGGGTTCGTGGCATTGCCTGAGAGTTCGCCCAAATCATCCAGTGCAATCCCCAGGGCATCGGCCATGATCTCCAGAAATCTTCCCGTTCCGGAGGCACACTTGTCGTTGTAGATATACCGGATGACGTTTCCTCCGGCATCTACCCTGATAGCCTTGGCATCCTGACCGCCGATATCCACGACTGTGCGCACAGTCGGCGCGGCCCAGACAGCGCCACGCCCGTGGCAGGCAATTTCCGATTCTTCCCCATTGGCAAAAGTAATCTGCTTTCTGCCGTATCCTGTTCCCACGCACCAGGAGATATCCTTCATCGACAGTGCGGCCTTGTGGAGCACCTTGTCCATGACTGCCTGAGCTGAAAGGACAGGCTTTATTCCCGCGCGGAGAATTTCCCAGGCCAGGATTTTTCCATCTTCCATGATGACCGCCTTGGCAGTCAGGGATCCGACATCGCATCCGGCAACGATCATGAGGCTGCTCTCCTTTCCAATTTATCCCCGGCAATGAGTGCTGCTCCGACGGCTCCGACCAGTTGAGGGTCAACTTTCTTGATCCGTTTGATCGTCATTCCCAGAAGCTTCTCCAGGGCGATGACGACACCGGCATTCTTGGCGACCCCTCCCGTCATGCACAGATCACGTTCCAGACCGATATTGTTGGCCAGAACGGCCATCCGTGAAGCCATGGCGTTGTTGATTCCCGCGCCGATATCCTCCGTGGCTATACCGTCATTGAGATGCTGGATAACATCTGCCTGTACCCAGACAGTGCAGGCGTTGGCCACGGTGATCGGCGCTTTTGCCCGGGCTGAAAGGCCTCCCAGATCGTCCAGGGTAACGCCGATTATTTTGGCCATGACTTCCAGAAAACGGCCTGTCCCCGAGGCGCACTTATCGTTGGTGATGAACTTCACTATTTTTCCTTCCTTGTCGATACGCATGGCTTTGCAATCCTGGCCGCCAATGTCGATGACAGTCTTCACCGTCGGCAGAAGCCAGCGGGCGCCCCGGGCATGGCAGGTAATTTCCGATACCGTCTCCTGGACAAAGGGGATCCTGTCCCGGCCATAGCCGGTTCCCACGCAGAAGCTGATGTCAGTTAGAGACATCCCTGCCTTCTGCAAAGCACATTCCATGACCGCAACGGCGGACTCCGCAGGTTTTATCTGTGATCGGATGATCTCCTGTGCCACGATCCGGTTATCTTTCATAATGACCGCCTTCGATGTGAGCGATCCTACGTCGCATCCTGCCGTAATCATGGGCGCAGTCTCCTTACTTGCAGAAATTCCTCAATCCGCGACGCCGTTGTCTCCCATGATTCCACACGCAGATCGAAGGCGTCGGAGTAGAGGATGAGTGTTGGGAACCCGTTTTTTTCCGTATCGCGGGCGAACGGTTTTACCATGCCCCACGTGTTGCGGCATCCCGGCGTTCCATTATAGACTATAAAATCTGCCTTGTGGAGCTTCGCCAGGGCAAGGGTGTCCTGTAGCCACATGTGTGGGGCGTCGTAGGGACCGCGAATAGACTTGATCATGGGCATCCGGGAGTTAAGATCGGCGATGCTGTCGATAAGTGTGTCCAGATCCGTTGTATCGATGGTGTAGGCATCTTCCTGGCGGTCGAGAACCTTGACATAATGGGCATCACGGGACCACATCTTGCTCAGGATGTTCCCGTGATAGCTGATATCCATACGATCCAGGAGCTGCCAGAGGCGGAGGTCCTGACCGTAATGATCGATGTAGCAGAAAAATCCCCGGAGGCTTTCTTTGCCGCTGCTGAGCCCCGACTGATTAAGCCTTGCGTTTTCCCGGCCGATGGCGAGCATGGATTCCAGCAACCGAGTGCATTGGGGCATGCCGGCAAACAGAAAACGTCCGGCATAAATCAGGAGATTAAACGTGACGGGTAGGGGATTGGGCACAAGTATTTGAAGCTCTTCGAGTTCTGCCATGATGAGGTCCTGCCTGCCCACCTCTTCGAGAATGCTCCGGAGTTTTGCCGTGTCGAGTTTCCTGCCTGTCTGTTCCTCCAGAAAGGCGATCAGGGCGCGGTAATCTGCGCGGTGATATTCAGTTGAACGCGCTCCTGTGAGGTCCGGCGGCATGTTGAGCTGGAAGAATGGTTTGTCCAGATAGGCCGAGGCGAAGGCGAAGGCGTTGACGTTTGTGTCACACACGCCGGGGCTGTCCGCCACGACCATGTCGATGGTCACGCCATTTCCCGATAGATATGCCCCGAGGGTCCCACGCTGAGACGAGCAGGATGTTTCTGTAAAGCCAACCTCATTGCAGTAATCGAGAAAGTCCGCCGTTCCCCGCTTGTACGTGGCGCTCATGGCGACTGTCACCAGTTCCAGGGTGATGGGGACGATGTCAAGGGCGTAAAAGACAGCCGGTGAAAAGCAGAAGGTCGTAATGGCTGTTTTTTGTCCCCGCTCCTCAGCATGGATGATTTTTTCCAAATATTCGGCAACCATCTCGATGAAAAGCCTTCCCGGTTCACCGATACCGTAGATCGCGTCAAGGACGCCCTGAAAGTAGGGGAGTTGATTTATAGCCTGGCGATATTCCTTCTCACTGCCGGACTTCATGCGGGCAGCGGCGACAAATGTCCGCCACAGCATCCAGTCAAAGGGGTATTCTTGAAGTTCTTTTCTCATGTCTCTAACCTCTCCAGAAACGCGTCGATCCGCATTCTGATCCTTCCCGTTTCCACCAGGGGGCCGTATTCACGTTCGATCCGAATGCAGGGGATGCCTGCCGCCTCGAGGTCTCGCTCAAAAATGCCGTTTTCCGATCCGTGGAGATCGCAGAACCGGATGTTCTGGAGGATCACACCATCCACGGCGGCCCGCTCAATCTTCTCTTTCAAAATCTTCAGGCGGCCCTTATAGTCCCCGAACATGCGGGGGCAGTCGTTATGGAAGAGATAGCGCTTAGCCAGTGCGGCAACCGGGTCGCCGTCCTGTTCCACGAGGTCGGCATAGAAGCGGGCGCCGAAGCAGAGGTTATCCGCCACGACGACGGCCTTGTCGCCCTCGATGAGCCGGACCAGTTCTACATCGTCGTTGGCGCTGCCGACGAGCATGAGACGCTTTCTGCCCCGAATCCTGTCAATACTGCCCTCGATCTGAGCAATTCGGTCAGTGAGCAGACTATTGAATGTCTTGCGTGGGATCGTGGTGCTGGCCAGGACGACAGCCAGGGCATCGGCACCCGAAATGCCTACATCCCGGGCGCAGCGCAGTGCATCAAGGCGGGACAGGAGCAGGCGTCCTTCGTTGTAGATGTCAATTGCCTCATGGATTTGCTCATCGGTAATGGTAACGTTGAAATGCTTTTCAACGGCGGCCTTCAGACGCTGAGTTTCCTCGATGAACCACTTTAAACTGTAATCGGCTGTCTTGTGGGGAACGGCATAATGGAAGAAGAATGAAGGGAGTGTTTCCGCACGGTCTTCACCGGCCTTTCGCCAGCAGTCATCAAGGCGCCGCATGGAATCACAGCCCGGCGTGACGATGACCCCGTCCAGGAAGTTGTATTTGCCTTCACCGGCGAGTTGCAGGAGGCATTTGGGAAGGCTACAGATGAAAGGGCCGAAATAGGCATCGCCGATGTTCATTTCCTTGGCCCCGATCCCCCGCAGGCGATAGGGGAGGATGCCGGCAGCGGAGAAGATCTCGTCGGGGACATAGGAACAGGTATAGCCGACAACGCTGCCGCCGTTGGTTTTCCAGTCCTGGATGTGGCTATTGAATAGTATTGTTGAAGATTCGCGGAAGGCATCCATTATGGCGTCACCCCCTGAATTGCGGTCTTCAGCAAGGCGATGGCGGCATTCATTTCCTCCCTGTCATCACCCTGTTCCGGTGTGAGAAGTTCGGCAAGCCCCCTGATCAACGGGGGCATGACTGCTCCGGCCAGAGGTTTGACGGCGGTAACAGTGGAAGGGACTATCCACCGGGCTGCTTCTTTGAGTTCATCTGTATCGATTGTCGTGGCTATCCCGGCCAGAACCTGGGGGAGGGCTTTCGGATGGGAACGTCTTAGAGAATTCAGGAGACGCAGGACGGTGTTGATCGTTTCTCCCAGTTCCTGTGTATCCAGATTTGAAAGGCCTGCGGATAGGGCATTATTGACATCAACTTCGGGCATTCCCGCAATGAGGTCAGCTTCCCTCCTTGTTGCCCGAATCCGGGGATTCCGGCGGTCTGACGCGTGCCGCAGGCTTGCCAGAAATAAATCCGGCCGCTGGGCCATTGTTTCCGTCCAGGCATTACGAATTGTTTCCAAGTCTTCGGCCAGGGCTGTTCGTGCCTTTACAATCACCTCGGGATCAAGGGCGGAGGCGAAGTCCGCAAGGATAATCCTCATATCGGCGCCGAATTGCGGCAGCCCCTGATCGCCGATGAGGGCGCTTCCCGTATGGGTTTGGCGGACGACTTCGGCCAGGCCATTGACAAGCTCTCCTGCGGCCTTGCCGTTGAGGCTGCGCAGAAGAGATAAGATGACGTCAGCCAGGACGTCGGGGGCCTGGGCATGAATGGGTGTCAGGGTTTCCTTTACTGCCGATACAGTCATGTTCACAGCAGCGGGCAGCAGTGATAACAGACAAATCATCTTGGCCGGATACCGCCACATCTCCTCATTGGCCATTCTGGCCATAGCTGTAAAGTCCTCATGGGAGCCGTCTACAGCTTCCTTTATCTCGCCAAAATCAACGGACTCAATAAAGCGGCGAAAGTTTCCCCTGGCATTTTCGCTGATAAAGACAGTATTCGTAGCATGTGAGGTATTAACCAGCACGGCCATGCGCGTTACGATGCTGCCGATTATTCCAGTGTCAATCCCTCCGGTGAGCATTGCGGTAAGGCGCGACCTTTCTTCGTCTGTCAGTGTGCCGGCCTCTTTCAAGGCGTTATCCAGAACTTCCAGAATAGCGTTGATCAGCGAGGGGGGCTCAACCGCTTCCGGGGCGAAGCTCTTCTGAATGTTTCTAGCTATGATGCCGGCAGCCATTTTCTTTACCGGATTTTTCCCCGCCCATTGTGACGCTACTTCCGGCACAGCGGACCGGATGATTGTTTTAAACTCAGCAGTATGGATAAAAGCGCGAACCAGATCATCTAAAAACTCCGGTTGTTGCCGGCCTGTTTTATCCTGTCTTTTCTGTTTATCAGACATAACGCTTATCATCAGGAATGCTCCTCCTTGGTTATATTGATATTTTACTTCGTAAAAACAGGCTCTCCGCCGCGTGCGGAATTCTTCATCAGCACAGGCTTAATGACCTTGCGGCCCTTTTTTGCATTGTGTGCCGTATCCTCAGCTGCGTCTACGATGAGAGGTTCTATCATGGTGCTGAATAAATCGATTTGGCGCTCATACTCTTCTTTTCCGGAGGTGGCCAGAGAATGAAAAGTTATGCCGAGAAAATGAATAAAAATGAACATGGCGAACTGGCGCGAGATATTGAGCTGTTCAGACATGGCATCGCAGTAGCGATCCGAGAAAAACGCATAGACTTTCTCGTACTGCTCGCTGCTTGAATTCCTCTGCATGTCAATTGTCAGCAACATTATGTTCTGGTAGAAATTGCCATTTTCCTTCCAAAAATCCACAATCAGTTTAAAGCGCTGCCGAATGCTGTCAGCAGGTTTGACCCGGCTGATATAGTCGCTCACATTTTTTTCACCAGCCCAGGTAATCAACTCACCGAGGATATTCTCCTTGGTGGAAAAATAGTGGTAGAGAGTTCCTGTGGATATGCCGATCTCATCGGCAATCTCCCTCATGGTTGCTTTGGAATAACCCTTGCGGCTGAAAAAATGAAAACATTTTTCCAGCATCTTTTCCCGGTACTCGTCATGATCCACAATTTTGGGCATGGTTATATTTCCTTTTTATGATTTCCGGCGGCGGCGTCGATCGCGGAAGAACCGCCATAACATCTTCCAGGACAGAAAGCGGGACTTGTGATCCAGAACTGCGTTGAACAGAATACTTGCCGCCGCTTCGACTTCTTTACCGTCTGTGTTATCCAGTGTATTCGATACAAAACGGGAAACGGCGCGCGGGTCCTTCCGGTCAATTTCATTAATGAAGCGGGCGGTGGTCGTGATGCCTGTCCCCAGAACGCGGGGAAGATTTTGTGACAGATAATCAGCGACGGTTTCCCTGAACTCAGGTGATGCTTCCCAGAGAGTTGAGATGATCTTTCCCCAAACCCCGGCGCAGGCTGTGATGTTGTCTGTGTTGATGTCATTGCCCATGGCAGACAGATAACCCTTGAGAAGTTCCGGAGAGAATTTTTCGTCGATCTCCAGGCCTGCTTCGGACATGGCGCCGGTGCAGCGGTTCACTAGGTGAGGCAGAGTCGAAAGGACGGCCAGGGAGACTTCAGGATCTTCCCACAGAAGCGTCCGGATAAGAGATGCATCGCTTTCGATGGCCGCGCTTTTAAGATTTGCGCGGATGAGATCCTTGACAAAGGGGGTCGCCAGGATTTCTTTGACCACGCTGCTCTTTGCTGCATCTGCTGCTGATTCCGTTTTCGTTCGAGGCTTTTCAGCTATTGGCTGATCGGCGTTCTCTTTGAACACTTCGTCCGCTATGGCCAGGATGATTACGGAAAATTCCTTGCCGTTTTTGATGATGCGCTCCAGGGCTTCCCTGTCCACGGAGGAGGCCATGGACAGAAGGAAGTCATGGAGGAGAAGGGGCGACATCTTTTCTTGCAACTGGATGAGGAGCTCGTCGATGCCCGAGAGAGCGGCATTGACAACAGGGGGCAGGGCGCTGATGAGACCGAGGAAGAACTCCGGATCCTGCCACAGAAGTGTCCTGACTAACCGTCGGCTCGATTCCGGGTCGATGTTCGTGAGTACCGTCCGAACGCCGTCCTTGAAGACAGGCTTTTTCAGAAGTTCTTTCATAATGCGGTCCGTCAGGTCAATGACGCCCTTATCCGTGTTGATTGTTTCCATAGAGACCTCTTAAAGGGTTTTGCAGTTGTAAAAAAACCTTGCCGCTTCCATCTGGCAGAGTTGCTTGCCACCCATCCACAGTTGGATGATTTTGATGTCCCGCCAGTGCTTTTCGATATCGTACTCTCGATCCGGTCCGTAAACGCCCAGGACATCCATTGCCCTGCCGAAATTCTCCACAGCCCGGTCGCAAACGAAATCCTTAAGGTTACGGAGCTTGGCAAGGACTTCCTCTGAATAAAGCGGGTGGCCGTAAGGTCGATTCCGCCTGTCTCCTATTCTGGCACCTTCATAGGCAAGTATTCGACAGACTTCAATGTCTCCGGCGATGCGGCCGATAAGCCCGGCGATAGCGTCATTTTCCTTGAGAGGCCTGTTGCCGTAGGTTCGGGTCGATGCAAATTCGTAAAGAACCTCATATAGGTTCATCATGGCTCCGACGAGGAATCCCATGCTTCCCACGAGTCCCCAGGGGATAATCTCCTTGAAGACCTGGGCGTCTTTTCCCGGACCGTGGGCGCGGTACCAAACCGGAACGCGGACATCCTCAAACCACAGATCGCCGTTTTTGTCTGCGGCCATGCCCGCCTTTTCATAAGGCCCGCCCTGGGTAACGCCTTTGACGTCGGCCGGGACGAAGATGAGGGCGAAGTCGTCGGGATCGTTGGAGCCCAAGCGGGTTGTGCAGGGCACGCCGAAGAGCTGTCCTATGCCTCCCGTATTTGTAGGCCAGAGTTTGTGGCCGTTGATGACCCATTCGTCGCCATCGAGACGGGCGGTTGTCTTGATCGTCTTTCCCCCAAGGAGTTCCATGTTTTCAATATCAGCGCCACCCTGGGGTTCCGTCATGGCCAGTGCGGCAAAGACGGCCTTGTCTGAGTTGCAGAACATGGGGGCAAATTCTTTAGCCAAACGACGGTTAACGTGAGGTTCCACAAGTATGGTAGTGAGCGGCCAGTAAGTAACCATGAAAGCCACGGCCATGGACGTATCGGCACGGCCGACTTCCTCCGCTAGAGTGCAGGCGATAGTAAAAGCATAGTCGGACTGCCCCAGCCCCCATCCGCCCAGATCGGCGGGGAACAGGGCCTTCTGAATGCCGAGCCCCTTGTTGGCCATGAGCGTGTCGAAGGCTGGTTCGATGAGGGCGTGTTCCTTCCAGTCCTCGTCATACCGGCGGCGGTGGAGCAGGACGTCTTTTTCCACCCAGGCGCGAATCGCGCTCCGAAAGTGTTTGTCCATTGGAGAAATATATTCGTCCGGCCGTGAAAAATCGTCGATACTTTTCATGATTGTCCCCCTAGATTTCCTTGCAGTCGAAAAAGAACCGCGCCGTATCTATTTTGACGGGGACTTCCGCCCCGACGCCGCAAAGATTCGACTGGATTGTCTTGATGTCCCGCCAGTGTTTTTCCGCGTGCCATTCACAGGCATATCCGGCTGACCCCATTAGTTCCATGCCGCGGTTTACTGCCCGCAGTGTGCCCTGCTGTATACGGTATCCCATGATTTGAGACATGGTATAGACATGCTGCAATTCTTGTCCATTGGTTGTTGTCATCATGGCGATGAGGCGGGCCAGATCATCTGTGAGAAAGCGGGCGATGGCGATTTCTTCGGCCACATCGGCAAGGACGGAGGCGCAGAGGGGATTTTCCTTCATGCTGCTACCACCCTTGATCGTGCGCGTGTTGGCCCAGTCATAGACAATCTCGAAGAAGTTCATGGCCGCGCCGATGCTTGTCGCCCCGAGAAGGAGATTCAGCCAGATATAGATTTTCTTGACGGCGTCATTTCCTACGATGATGGCATCCCGTGGAATCTGAACATGATTAAAGGTGATATCGGCGTTTGTGCAGGCGTTAAGACCGGTCTCCCTGAGAATGTTGCCTCTCTGTACACCCTGGGCGTCAGCGGGAACGAAGGCAATGCAAGGATTTCCAGTACTGTCTGTGCAGACCACATAAAAGTGATTGGCGATGGCGCCGCAGCCGGCGGGGCGGATGTTTTTACCGATAAGTATATCGTCGTCACCTTTATGAATAAGGCGGGCGTTGATGGATCGGCCGAAAAACAGGGGGGTCTGTTCATCTAATGTGCCTGGTCCAGGCAGGATCAGAGCAGGGTTGACCGGTTGGTCGGAGCTGTAAAAGCTTGATATCATAGCGCCGACGGATGCTGCGTTGTCAACGCCTGTAGCAAGAATGATAGTAAACTGAAGCGCCGACAGGTAGGCGATGGCGGCGTCGGCCCGGCCGATCTCCATCAAAACAGAGGCTAGACCGGGGGCGCGTGTGGCGCTGTTCCAGCCGAAGCCGCCGTTCTCCTCAGGCAGGGCAAGGCGCTGGAGCCCGATATCCATCAGGAGTATTCGGCGCTTGGCGGCAAATTCCCGGTCATAGTGTTCAAGGTAGGCAAGGCGCTTGGCGAGAATTTCCCGTTCCGCCCACTGTCTGACGGTGTTGACGATCCGCTGCTCTTCCTCATCAATTTGTTCACGCGTTGAAAGAAACAGGCCATCAAGCGATTTGTGCATAGTACCCTCCTTTTAGGAGATCCGTAAAAGTGGTGCTGAAATTTAATTAAAACGGTCGTTCGATATAAAGTACACGAGGAAATATTTCTGTCAAGAATATTTTTTTCAAATGCAGCATTTTTTATCCGGTTGATGTGTGCTTATCGAAGGTAGTAAATCGTTAACCTTGAGAAAAATGCAAAACTTAAGTCCGAAAAAGACATAATTAACGCGCACCGGCAAACATCGATACTGCAACCTGCGTTTACCAGTCAAGATTTGCCAAGATTAAATTGACGCACGAAGAACGAGTTTCGTATAGTTCAATTATGAACAAGCAATATCTGAGGCCGGGTCGTCAATAGTGGACACCAAACATTTTACGCTGCCAGTTGTTTTTCATAAAACCATCGTTCAAAAGCGGCTGGAGACACAGTTTCCTTCGCAAAAATCTTTTCCTTTATCGACCGGTGGTTAATATCATCCAGCGATGATCATCTGTGCGCATTATCCAGAACTTCACGCACTTTTCCCGGAATTTTTGAAGGAAGAACAGGTTTTTGCAGAAATTGTTGGTCTCGTAAAAAACGGTTTTATGACTACTCCTGATGAGGCTAGACAACGGTAAGCAGCATATAGGCAGTGGAAAAGCGGCCGCTCTCCGGCTGGCCGAGATGGCCAGATATACCAAGACCCCATTTTTCCTTGAACATTGCAACATAAAATCGGTTTACAGTTCAAGGTTTCCAGATGCCCGTTTTTAGTTGATGGATGCGGTAACAACCGATTTCATAGCCTTGTTAATTCGTTTCAGTGCGTTTTCCAAATCAAAGGATTCCCGTTCTTTCCTGGTCAGGACTTCAAAGAGTTCCTCTTTAATGCGTGACCGCATATCTTTAATTTCCTGATCCGTCCGTCCCATGTTCACAAGATATTTTTTCAAATCGGTATCGCCATTGTCTTCCATCAGTT
Organism: uncultured Smithella sp.; assembly: GCA_964351355.1. Taxonomy (GTDB): domain Bacteria; phylum Desulfobacterota; class Syntrophia; order Syntrophales; family Smithellaceae; genus UBA8904. Next base: position 1,650 of record CAYGNV010000019.1, on the reverse strand, counting down.
TCTTACGGAAAAGGTCTATCACCTGCCGGTCAGCCGGATTAAACCTGTTACGCAGGATGAAATCGAGATCATAAAAATCACGCGGCGCGATGTCTTTCCTTAAGGCCGACGCCCGCATTTTTTCACTGACGATTTCATTGAGTGCCAGACAGTTGACCGTGCCCGCGTCAAATAAGGATTCTCCGGTAAAGGGATGGATATAGTGATGTTGAATTTTGCGCGACTCGGGGTCCAGCAGCGGATTGAACCGAAGGCTTATTTCCAGTTTGATGGTCTGCTCCGCCGGAAGAGTTACTGCATCATAGACAAAACAATAGATGTACTGCTTTGATTCGTTTCGTCCCGCCTGATTGTCGCCTTCTAGCCGCAAACCGAGATGATTGACAAAAGTAGTAATTTTATCCTTGATCGTTTGTATGGCTTTGCGCCGATCAGTCCTTGTTGCCGCCGGCACCGGCAATCGCATGCTGAAATCCAGATCCTCGCTTAACCGGTAATAGGAATAGTATATTTTATTGAGGCAGGTTCCACCCTTGAAAATCAAATCCGGACTGAGCTCCCTGATTTTGGAAAGGATGAATGTTAAATAATAGTCTTTTTCCATAAGCGGGGCGTAAAAACCCGCCCGCGTAGCCGTCCGATCAACCAAGTCACGGAATTTGTCTTTATCGTGATGAAGAAGAAACGATGACGCGCCATCTTTCATTGATTTTTCCTTTTCGATCTCCCGTAAATGAGATCAGTGATGTTTTCTTAATGCTTTTTTCCAGCGGCGTGAACAGCTTTTCATCCACACCGGCTTTTTCGAGTGTCAGGCCGATGAGCTTGCGTGTTTTAATGATAGGAAATTTCACGGCGTATTCAACTAACTTTTTTATGTCGCATTTACCCTCTTTGATGAACCGGATCAGAATCTCGGCAGCGGCGCTTGACCCTCCCACCGGTTTGCTGTAGTAACACAAGTCGACCAGCGTTCTTTCTTTTGAACTGACAATAGCCGTCTTTCCTTGGATGCCTATCGTCTCCAGTCCATACATCCTTCGTGCGGGGATTTTGATGAATTTAAACGATATGCCGGCAATTGTTCTCTGACGCGACATGCGGGAATTCAATACGTAAACCGTCTGAAACTGCTGATCGGTGAAATTGTAATAATTATACATAGTGGAGTAGCCGATGTAGTAATCCCCCCGGGGAAAAAATACGGCAGGGATTAGAAACTCGCTGATGCGGCGACCAGTAGGGACTGCCTCCAAGGGAACAAAAATATAGACGCCGTTTTTAATGGGAATCAGAATTTTCTTTTTCCTGAGGCTGTAAACCAGTTTGCTCCTGTATGCAAAGCCACGGGGCAGATAGTCGTCCAGATCCTTTGCCATGACGATGTCCTTTTGTTCGTAAGACAGACGGGCAACCAGTTCGGCTTCTTTTTGGGTTAGAGAACTTATTGTATTATTGTTTACCATATATGCCTTTTAACAGAACATTCACATAACATAAATACAATTCGAAGATAACAGATTATTGAAGTCTGTCAATAAAATTTTTGACAGCTTTTTTTCTTCCCTTTTTTCTTCCTTGTGAGAAGCAAATAAGCAGGACCCTTTTATCGCCAAAGGCATATTGTACATCCCCCTGCTTGTGATTCAG
>CAYGNV010000018.1:8189-20280 GCA_964351355.1 uncultured Smithella sp. | reverse complement strand
GGCTGGTGGCCTAGATCGGTACCCAGGCTACACCGAAGAAGCCCTTGCTGAAGTATCCAATTCCGACGTATAGGGCAAGCACTACGAATAGTCGTTTAAGCCAGATTTCCGGGATGTACTTCTGGGTCCGCGGCCCGACAATCGAACCGATGAAGATGCCGATCAGCTCGATCCCGATTAACGACCAGTAGACCCCGGCTCCGGCCAGCTTGATATAGGCCGTGATGCTGGCGCACATGCTGATGAACACGGTCAGGGCCGAGGTTCCGGCGACGATAAACATCGGCAGTCCGACGATGCTGGTCAGGAACGGAACGTAGAGGAAACCACCGCCGACACCGATAAAGGAGGAGATAGCGGCAATCACGATACCACCGAGGATGGGCCAAATCGGGTTGAAGCCGAACTCCACACCACAGAAGGTGAAATTGATGCGGGTCAGGCTGACCTTAGTGACCTTCACGCCCCGGTCTACGGTATCACCCTTGTCTTTGACAGAGGCTTCAAAGGCGTTCGCGGCTGCCTTGGCCGCCTTCTTGCCGGCCTGGCCGCGTGGGGTCGTCTCATACAGGAGCACAGCGCCGACCAGGAACACAAAAAGGCCGAACCAGCCCTGATATTGGCTGAAGCTAATCTTACCACCGGTCAGCCACGGAATGGCGATGGCTCCGACGATGGAACCTAAGCCGAGGGCCAGACCGAGCGGCCAGACCAGACGGCCCATCCGGAAATAGTTGTAACTGGAAACCAATGCGGAGAGACCCACCAGGAACTGATTGGACACCCGAATCGAGTCTGTCAGGAGCTTGTTGACCGTCGGGGCCGTATCTTTGAAGCTCTTGGCGTAGGGCCCGAGGCCGAAGACGGTCATATGGCCAACACCGGCCATGATCCCGCCGAACGCGCCGACTGTCGAAAACACCCAGCCAACCCAGATCGCCCACAGGAAAGCAGCGAATAGATTGACCTGAGGTGCTCCGGGCACTCCTAAGAATCCGCGTGGAGCAGTCGGGTCGATTTCCCCCTCGCCGGTACCGACTGGTACTTCCGCAATCGCCGCCCCGAGCTTGCCCCCGATACCCAAGTTGCCGACTAATTCAGGATTGGCACCGACCCCAACCGCACCCAGCGCCAGGCACATCAGGAACACTAGCATCAGGGAAATAGCGATGGTCTTTGGCAACTTTCCCTTTGTCATCATCCAACCCACCTTATTAATCGATTAGTCACTTAGGAATAATTCCTCTAAATACCCCGATGGCTGACTTCACCTCCCGTATTCAAGAGTCGCATCAGGAACACCCGGGCATCCCCGTGAAGGGGTAGATCTCTGATTTAGGCGCTCTCTCCCCGCGCCAAGTCGTCCAGATCGTCCGGCTCAGCACCTACATAGCGGGCAGCCACCTCATAGGGCCGTGGATCGGCATAGTCCACATCCATGGCCCTAGCTCCGGAGTAGAGGGCGGCGAGGGTGTTGTGTCCGAGCACCCGGTCCTTGGGGGCAAATGTGGTCGTGGGGGGAAGCGTATGGGACTCGAAGGCCATGTCGTGTCCGAGACAAATCCCCAACTGGACTGAGAGGTCAACGCCCAGTTTGTTGTCGACCTTAGCCTGGCCAACGGGGTTACAGGCGGACTCGAAGGCGGCATTGGGATTGATATAGGGAGTGTTCTGAAGTCTCTTATCGACACCGCTAGTCTTGCAGCAGACCGAGTAGACGATAAAGTACTGAGACAGGATGTCGGAGAGGATGCGCACCTCTTCGAACACACCGTTGCAAAAACCGAGACTGATCGTCTTAAAGCCGGCCCGCTGTCCGAAGACGATCAGTTCCTGCAGACGGGTTCGCCTGATCTGGCCTTCCTTCGGCAGGCCCTTACCCTGCAGGTACTTCTGCTTCTGGTAAGAGGTGTTGACCACAGACAGGGGATGGTGCCCAAGCACCCAGTCCGCGACCGCAAAGTTGGTTACCGGAACCTGACTGTACTGGTTAAAGAGGACATCCTGTTCAATGCAGAGGCCGATGGAAACGTGCATCGGGGAGTCGGTGGCATTCAGTGCATCCACCATTTTGCAGTCGTCGCGGGCGTAGAGGTCGAACTTGCGGTGGTGGTCGATCTGGAAGTCGCCGCCTGGGGCGCGGCAGTGATCACAACAAACGGCCTTAACGTCAAAGTAGGGTGAGAGGGCTTCGATCATCAGCTGTCCTTCCCGGTGCAGGCCTGCGCAGTACACGAGGCCCAGTTGCTTGTGTCCCATCATCAGGCCGATGAAGATCAGTTCTTGAAGGCGGGTCAGGTTGTTACCGTAGACGTGTTGGAGAAATGCACTGTAGGTGACGAAGGGTCGTACTTCTGGTTTTTTGTATTCAGGTAACTCCAGCGTGCCTCCGTGACAGTCGCGCCCTTTCTTACTGCACTCCATCTTCAAGGCACAGTACGCACATTTCATGATCCAGGCAACTCCTTTTCCCGGATACATTTGGTAAATATTCTGTTATTTTATTCACAAGAGATTCTATAAGAGTACCAAAACTTGTTTCCCCTCTGACATCATACTAGTCCTGTTTTGGGCATATGACAGCCAAACGTCCGACTAAGTTTCGGTAAAGTGGATAGCAACTATTGTGTCGCCTGGGCGACAGTCTTGGTGTCATGCCGGTGACGGGCATGGCTTACACCAGTTCAGCCTGCAGCAACGTGGCATTGCAGGAAAATCGATCGCCGATGGAGTATAGAATGGGTTAAAGAAAGCCTTCAGATGTGTCTTTGGCTCAAGGAGGGTTTAGGGTTTGAAATGTCCGACTTGCGGGTATCACGGGGTAGGCAACTTCTGCAGCGAATGTGGTCACAAGCTTACCGATTTTGCCCCAATACATCGGGTGTACGACGAGAAACAGTCTCTCGGGAGCTTGGAGCAAAGCGATAGTGCCGCTCCTGCCGTTTCCGGAGTCACCTATGCCGGATTCGGGGCCAGGTTTCTGGCCACCCTTTTGGACGGACTACTGATCAGCTTGCCGATCATCTTAATTGTTACCGCAATCTACGGCTCCGGATGGATCACGGAGGAATCGTGGTCCGGCGCGGACGCGTTCAACCTGATACTCGCCGCCGGGATTACAATCCTGCTGTGGGTGCACTGGGGCGGCCGGACACCCGGGAAGAAGCTGGTGGGGGTTAGAATCGTTCAGTACCCGGGACTTGAACCCATGACTTTCGGCAAGGCGGCACTCCGGTATTTCATTGGATACACGGTGAGCGCCCTGCTCCTCGGCCTAGGGTTCCTAATGGTGGCCTTTCGGAAGGATAAGCGGGGCTTGCACGACATCATTGCCGGCACTTGTGTTATTCACGAGGATTTAAAGGGGCGCTAACTACTTCTGAACAGGGCGGAATCCCAGCAAACCCTATTCAGCAAAAGTGGCGCGAATGATGTCCTGGCGGCTGATGATGCCAAGCAGTTTATTGTCCGTATCAACGACCGGTACACGGTTGATACGCCGCTCCACCATTTTTGTAGCCACTTTTTCCACAGAAGCATCCGGCCCCACCGTATACAGCTTGGTGGACATCACTTCACCCACCTTCTGGGCGGCGGCGCGCTTTACTTCCTCTATAAACCGGTGCGGTTTCTCCAGATAGATGAGGCTGTCCAGGATGACCACGTGCAGCGGTGCCCGCACCTTCTTCTCCCGGATCACCAGGTCGCCTTCGGTCACGACCCCGACTAATTTCCCCTCATCATTCAGCACGGGTAGCCCGCTGATATGGTGCTCCAACAGCAGCTGCGCCACCTTTTCGATCTCATCATCAGGGTGCACCGAAATTACTTCGGTGGTCATCACGTCTCTGGCCAGTTTCTCTGTCATATTGTTTCACTCTCCTGATCTGCAGTTTGTGCCCGCATCCCCTGTCTTATTAATACCATTTATGTCGGACGCCGTCTACACGAGGGTTACTGCTGTGTGGTTCGGTATTATTTTCAGGCCTCGTCGGAGGCCGTCTTGACCTGGATGCCATAGGACTGCAGAAGACTCGTGAGCGGTCGGCCGAAGATGAACAACTCGTATTGCTTTTCCAGTCCAAGTTCATCAAAGGCATTGGTACGGATGGCGAGGTCCTTGTGGATCAGCTCATTGAGCGTCTGAAGGGCAGCGTCCCTGTCCAGTTTGCCTTCAGAAAAGCGGGTGATCAGGTCCTGCATCTCCTGGAGCGGGACCATGCGCTCGTGCAACTTGATGACCTCGGCGATGGGGTCGTTGGGATTGATAATGTCGGTCCGCACCAGGGTGTCCTTACCGATGGCGGCCACCAGATCGGTAGTATCCCAGCAGTTAAGAAGCCGGCATTCGAGCAGGCGGTCTTCATAAATAGTGCACTCCGAGGTTGCCTCGTCAAAAAGCTGACAGCCCCAATCACTGTCCCGACCGCGCAGCTTGATCAATTCCTTGTCAGTGGGCCGCAAGGAGTCAAGGACAGGGTCGAACACCAGCTCTCCTTTCCTGATGGTTACCAATTGGTGATGCTTGACCCGCCCGCTGAGCAGGACCGGGATATCCTCTTGGTGTAAAGCCGGACCACCCTTACGGCAGCATGTGCCGCACCGGATGCAGCTTGTCCGTTCGGTTTCGGTCATGGTCGTATCCTCCAAACTCGATTATTGTTTAATGAAAACACCATAGCGGTACTATAGCAAACGGGCTTCCAGCAGTAAAGCTGAAAGCCCGAAACCCTTGCTGTATATGGTGGGCGGGAGAGGAATTGAACCTCCGACCTTCTGCGTGTCAAGTCCAGGAAACCACGACCACTCCCTGCCACTACCTACCACAAATGCAATAGCGGCGCAGCTTTACTGGCTTCGGGAAAGATTACTAAGTGCCATTAAATCCATAGGCTGACAACGGTCTAAGGACAGCGGACAACGGGAGGAAATATTTGAGTGGTTGCGGAGGCTGATTGCCGGGGATCTAAATTCAGGACGTCTGAAGCACCTCATGATGTGCAGGATCCTAAGCAGCGGCACGGCGAGCCAGGCGCAGATGGAGAAGGTGCCAGTTGAGCGCCTTGTTAGGTGCCCTCATAGCTTTTCAGCCCAATCCCGGCAAAGGACTTCCGCCTGTTCCAGAACAAGCTCTGTAGCGCGAGCCTGCTTATCTGGCGGATAGCCGTACCGTCTAAGAATTCGTTTGACCATGACTCGCATCTGCGCCCGGACGTTCTCCCTGACGGTCCAATCGATGGTCACGTTATCACGCACCGCGCGCAGAAGCTCCTGGGCGATGATTCGCAGCGTTTCGTCTCCAAGAACCTTTACGGCACTGTCGTTGACCTCCAAAGCGTCGTAAAAGGCAATCTCATCCTCGGTAAGCCCGAGCTCTTCGCCTCGGCGATCTGCCTCCCGCAGATCTTTGGCGAGAGCGATGAGCTCCTCTATTACCTGAGCGGCTTCAATGGCCCGGTTTTGGTATCGCCGAATAGAGTTCTCGAGCATCTCAGCGAAAGACCTTGCCTGGACAAGATTCTTCCTACCGCGCGTCCTGATTTCGCCTTCCAGCAGTTTTCGGAGCAGCTCCACTGCCAGGTTCCGCTGGGGCATCCCGCGGACCTCGGCAAGGAATTCCTCCGACAGGATCGAGATGTCTGGCTTTTTCAATCCTGCCGCAGCAAAGATGTCGATGACTTCATCGGAGGCGACCGCCCTTGATACGATCTGGCGGATGGCGTATTCGATCTCTTCCGGGCTCCTTCTGTCTAACCCAGCACTCTTAGTCAGCACCGCTTTCACGGCCTGGAAAAACGCCACATCATCTCGAATCTCCAGCGCCTTTTCATGCGGCACAGCCAGAGCAAATGCCTTCGACAGATCCGTCACCGCCTTGGCCAGCCGATTCTTACCGTCATCCAGCTTGAGCACGTGCTCCTGGGCAGAAGGCAGAACCGCCAGACGCTCCTTTGGGTCTCCGGCAATCCAGGCTGACCAGTCAAATCCATGGAAAATACTGCAGCAGACCTCATATTTCTCCAGCATCACGGCTACGGCTTCTTCCTGATCAACGGCTGTCCTCCCCTTACCGCCGCTTTCGGTGTAGGTAGCCAGGGCTGACTTCAATTCGTGGGCAAGCCCCAGATAATCCACGACCAAACCGCCCGGTTTGTCTCTAAAAACCCGGTTTACCCGCGCGATGGCCTGCATCAGGCCATGGCCACGCATTGGCTTGTCCATATACATGGTGTGAAGGCAAGGGGCATCAAAACCGGTTAGCCACATGTCCCGGACGAGAACGACCTTGAACGGGTCTTTGGCATCCTTGAACCTCTTGGCCAGTTCTTCCCGACGGGGCTTGTTGCGGATGTGTGGTTGCCACGGGGCAGGGTCTGACGCTGACCCCGTCATGACCACCTTCAGGATTCCTTTGTCATCGTCGCCGTGGTGCCAATCCGGTCGGATGGCCGTAATGGCGCTGTAGAGTTCAACGCAAATCCGGCGGCTCATACAAACGACCATGGCTTTCCCATCCATGGCTTCAAGGCGGCGCTCGACGTGATTGACCAGGTCCTGGGCAATCAGCCGGAGACGTTTCTCTGCGCCGACAAGCGCCTCAAGTTGCGCCCACTTGGTCTTGAGCCGCTCCTTGTGCTCGATTTCCTCGCCTTCGGTGGCTTCCTCAAATTCCTCGTCCAGCCTTGGCCTCTCGGTCTCAGCCAGTTCCAATTTGGCAAGGCGGCTTTCGTAGTAGATGGGGACCGTGGCTCCGTCCTGCACCGCCCGCTCGATATCATAAACACTGATGTAGTCGCCGAACACAGCGCGGGTGTTCTTGTCCGTCAACTCGATGGGCGTACCGGTGAAGCCGATGAACGACGCGTTGGGCAGCGCCTCGCGCATGTGCCGCGCAAAGCCGTCTATGAAATCGTATTGGCTGCGGTGCGCCTCGTCGGCAATGACCACGATATTGCGCCGGTCCGATAAGAGCGGGTGGTGGTCTTCCGCATCGTCAGGGAAAAATTTGTGGACGGTGGTAAAGACAACGCCTCCTGACCCGGTATGCAGCAATTCCCGCAGATGTGCCCGGCTCTGGGCCTGCATGGGTTGCTGGCGAAGCAACTCGTGGCACCGCGCGAAGGTGCCGTAGAGCTGGTCGTCGAGGTCATTGCGGTCAGTAATGACGACCAGTGTCGGGTTCTCCATCGCAGGGTGCAGTACCACTCGCCCGGCGTAGAACGCCATCGTCAGACTTTTCCCCGAACCCTGTGTGTGCCACACCACGCCCACGCGCTTGTCGCCGGGTTTGGCGTCATGCAGCCCTTTGGCGAAGTAGGTGCCCTCCTCTTCTTTGAACAAAAGGGGATCCAGAGGGGGAACGCAAGCGCGAATGGTTTCGGCAAGGGCCACATTCACCGCATGATACTGGTGGTAGCCGGCCATCTTCTTGGCCAACACCCCACCTCCGACATCCTCGAAAACGATGAAATGACGGATCATGTCCAGGAACCGCCGCTTCTCAAAGACACCCTCCAGAACTACTTGAAGCTGCGGCAGGTTTTTATCGGCCAGCTCCTCGCCTTCGATGGTTCGCCAGGGCATGAACCACTCCCGGTCGGCCGTAAGCGTGCCGATCCGCGCCTGCACGCCGTCGGAAATGACCAGCGCCTCGTTGAACGCGAACAGCGACGGAACTTGCTGCTTATAGGTCTGAAGCTGGTTGAAGGCTTTCCAAATATCCGCATCCTCGTCGGCCGCGTTCTTTAGTTCCATCACCGCCAGCGGCAGACCGTTGACGAACAGCACAATATCCGGCCGCCGCTCGTGCCGGTTCTCGACAACTGTAAACTGATTCACCGCCAAAAAATCGTTATTGTCCGGAGTCGCGTAATCCAGCACGCGCACCAAGTCACCACCGATAGACCCATCAGGCCGCCGGTATTCGACCGGCACGCCTTCGACCAGATATTTATAAACGAGGTGATTGTTGGCTACCAGCGATGGCGAATCCGGCCTGGTCAGCTTGCGGAAGGCCTCCTCCAACGCATCCGACGGCACCAGCGGGTTCAGCCGCTGTAGCGCCTGCCACAGACGGCGTTCCAGCACGACCTGGCCGTAGTGTTCGCGCTCGGCGGCCACCTCGCCGGGGGCGATCTCCGGCCCCGACAAAACCAGGTAGCCCAGGCTCTCCAGCCAGGCCAGCGCGGCCTGCTCGACGATGGATTCGGTGAAGGTAGAACTCACTGTACCACCCCCTCACTTGTATCAGTCTCTGATATGCAACCGGGCGTCATGATGAGCCGCCTGCTCGGGAGGCGATGACCTTCGAAGTAGTGGTGCCGTCAGGCGGATGTTTCGGAAAGATGACGTTTCTCAACTCCAGATACACCGAAGTCTCTCGGACGTACTCCGCCAACGCCTTCTTGAACTCGATGTTCGTCTTGTCTTTTTCAGCACAAAGCATCCTGATCTGCCTGATCGTCTGACCCACCTTCAGATCCTGACCAGTAATGTCTGTCACGATTGCCTCGTAGTCTGCGCGTGAGAGTACCATCCCCTTAAAACCGCAGAATGCCGCCAGAACATCAAAATCGAGCAGGTAATTCTCTATTTCCCGTCTCGCAAGCATCCGATGGTGGGTAGCTTCGTTGAGCCATGTCATTCGCTCCGCGTCCGTACGCGCATCGCGGTCGTGGAGAAGGAGAAGCTCTACATCCAAGAAAGCCTTACTTAGCACCTTAATAGCAAGGCTTCCTTTCTTCCTTACTTCGTTTGTACCGCCGCTCGAAACGAACAAAGTCATCGGATCATCCTTTTCGAAAATCTCGTTGTATACGAATGCATCGAATCCTTGCTCTTCGCCGGCGCCGTCCGGTTCAGCCCTTCCCTCGCAATATACAATGCACTTCGGCGCGATGAGACCAACAAGGTCGTCAAGAGCTGTCTCAAAGATACGCTGCCAATTCCCTCGGGTTGGAATGATGGGTCGGATCGTGTGCGTGCCGGTGAAGTAATTCTTCTCGGAGAAGTCCAGAACAGCGCACTTGTCCGCGAGTTCGTCCTGGAGTGCGCGCAAAAACCCGATGCTGTGCGTGGCGACCCATAGTTGACAGTTTTCGGGGATCAGCCGCTCGATGGCGACGAGTAACCTGCGCTGGATAGCCGTGTGGAGATGAAGCTCTGGTTCGTCAATACCATAGATCGTGTCGTCGAACTCCGAACTGCGGACAACAAGATCAACAACTAGGTCGATGACCTCCTTCTCGCCAGACGAGAGATTCTGATACGGGAAGTCTTTCGCGTCCTCTTTCTCGAAGTAAAGTTGCCCCTTCCTCGCAATGACGTTTCCTATCGACGACACGCGAACATCAAGTACATTCTTCAGCACATCGTTAATCCGCCCGAGAAGTGCCATTCGGACCTGATCGCCCGTCTTCTCACCGCGTTCGAACTCCCCATAAGCGAGGCCAAGCAGGCGCTCATAGTTTTCCTGCAATCGATTGTCTAGTGCGACGCTGCTATGTGGCCTTCGAGTGTCGTCGAGGATCTCTGGCTGTGCGGAAATGCTCTGGACATCAAGGCTCGGCGTAAAGCGGTATGCCGAACGGATGTGGAAAGTCTTCTTCGCGATGTTCTGTCCGGCATTTGCAAACATTAAAGTGATAGCTTGATTCTTGTCGTAGCCTTGGTTACGGAGGCTCTCATCAGAGTGGAATGCGAACTTGTCGAAGAACCACGCAGGCTCGTTGCGCTGCGCGCCCTTCACATCTTTGAGTTTTTCTTCAAATGCATCAAAGATGCTGCTTTTACCACATCCATTGGGGCCCACGAGTGCAATGATCCTTGCTGGGTATTCCCCTAGTTCGATGGTCAAATCATCGAACCGCTTGAAACGCTTGAGACGCAATTGCTTGACTTTCAATGCTTGGCCTCCTCAGATACGCGCAGCTCGCCGGAGATGAGCTTGGGCAGCAACGTGTCGCGGATAGCGGCGAGGGTGCGGGATTCGCGTTCGTTAGCTGCAATCTTATCAAGCAGCGGCGCGACAGCGCGCGAGAATCGCTGAAGAAGACCATCCGTTGGCCGGATGACCGGCGTGCGCGCAACGACTTCGGAACGAACGGCTGGGTAAGCCCCGCCGTCGGCCAAATGGGAAAGCGTTTCGATGTTCTCCCCGGCCGTCGCTGCGAGATATACAAACTCAGCGTACGTCGGTCTCAGCGGCCGAAGAACTGCAAATCCCGTGCTTCCGGTGAGTCCGTCTTCGCAGATGAAGGCGTAAGAGCCGTTACCGGGGCGCACTGTACCGACGATCGTGTCCCGCAGTCGCAGAATACGCTGTGCCCGGCTGGGCGCGTCTTGTTTCGAATACGTCGTGACCGCGTCGATTCGTCCCCACTTTGTATTCGAGAGATCGACATAGTTGATAACCGCTGGCCGTGTTTCCTTCGACCATGTTTCTGGATTCAATGAGCCCAAAGCAGCAAGCGTCCCGACCTCCCACCTCCTCGGAATCTCGCCCAGTTCGGAATCCTCGAAAGCATCGGGGAAGAGGTCGACGATTTCTGGTTTCAGACCGGAAGGTTGCCGCCCTTCGGCCTTGGCGCGGACGGGGTCGAAGTTTACGAACCAGCTCTTGAAGATCGCCCTCGCCATCGCCTCCAGTGTCCGGTTCATCTGGCGGTTAAGTTCGATCTTGTCATCCAGTGCCCCAAGGATGAACGCGATGGCCTGCTGCTCTTTGAGCGATGGCGGGTAGTAGATCGTCACATCGCCAAGAATCTTGGTATTAAGCGACGGCATAGTCGCGCCCACCGCTATCTGTCTAATGTGCTCTTGAAATGTCGGTAGCCCGAAGAACCAAGACAAGAAGCCGGGATCGATCTTATTCCGATCCGGGCGCACACGAAGACATCGACCGGAGAACAGCCAACCATTTTCCTCTGGATGTACGAGTGCCCGCCGATCAACTGACCCAACTCGGCTGAACACGATATCGCCGGTAATGAGCGTATACCGCGAAAGCCGCTCCTTGTCTTCGGCGGTGACGCGCGGAAGGTTATTATGGTTGATCCGATTGTCGCCCAAATGCTCAACCGTGATGATCGGAGTGCCATACTCCACGTAGTCGCTGGCGTGTAGTTGGCTGCCGAAGGGGCCAGTCTGAATGCCAACATCGGGAACGCAGAGACCAGCGAGCGACGACTTGGTGAACTCGGCAGAAATGGGGCCATAGGCTGTATTGATGACATCACCCGCCATAGCCGATCTCCTCCTGTCTGCCTACTTGCGCGCTGCGCGCAGGCAAGCGTGCCACGCACAGGCAGGCCAGATTGGCCCGGATGAGCTTATCGAGCCGGGCGGATTCTTTGGTCTGTTCGCAGAGTTTAGCGGTCATTACTTAACGCCTTTCTTTCTGCGGCCTGGCTTTTTCGCCGCAACTTCGCTCTGCTTCAGTTCGTTAACCGCGTTGACGAAGTGTTGATCGACGGGTTGCGGCAAGGCGATCCGGAATCGCTCATGCTCCGCCTCCGCCTTGAGCCTGGCTATGTCGTGGGAAATCTTGCCCGCGTGGGTGAGAATCTCGCGGCCGCTGATGCGGATGAAGTCGTCGAGCTTGGCGATCCAATCGGCCATGGTCATCGGCTTGCGAGTGACGGCCTGGAGTTCGGCGAAGTCGAGGTAGGCGGAAACGATCAGGTTCAGCGCCCGCAGTTCTTCTTCGCTCAGGTAGTTCTTGGCGATGCTCGCGTCGCCCTTGCGCGGCGCGCCCCCCGTCCAACTGGTCAGCCCCATGTTCGGCTTCCCCGCGTCTGCACGGCTGTGGATGATCTCCGCTGCCGTCTGTCCGACAATGGCCCAGTGCATTTTGTTCTGGACGGTTTGGAAAAAGAGGTTGGAGGCTTCGGCCTTGGGGTCGTAGTCGATGCTGGTGGCGTAAATGTCGAGAACCTTCTGCCAGAAGACCCGTTCCGACGAGCGGATGTCGCGGATGCGCTCGAGCAGTTCCTCGAAGTAGTCGCCGCCACCGGCCTTCTTCAAGCGTTCGTCGTCGAGGGCGAAGCCCTTGACGATGTACTCGCGCAGCCGCCCAGTGGCCCAGATGCGG
>CAYGNV010000018.1:0-8089 GCA_964351355.1 uncultured Smithella sp. | reverse complement strand
GAGGGCGAAGCCCTTGACGATGTACTCGCGCAGCCGCCCAGTGGCCCAGATGCGGAACTGGGTGCCGCGAAGGGACTTGACGCGATAACCGACGGAGATGATCACGTCGAGGTTGTAGTGGTCCACTTGGTAGGTCTTGCCGTCGGCAGCAGTTGTTGCAAATTCTGCAACAACTGCGACTCGCTGCAACTCACCTTCCTTAAAAACGTTGGCGATATGACGAGAAATGACCGACTTGTCCCGCCCGAACAGGTCGACCAGTTGATTAAGCGACAACCAAACGGTCTCACGGTCAATGCGAACCTGAACGCGGGTCCGGCCGTCTTCGGTCTGGTAGATCAGAAACTCACCGGGGTTGTTCGGTACTAATTCATCCGTCATAGCCGATGTCCTCCAGGTTGGCCCAGATGATCTGGTCGAGTTTCGCGGACTGCGCCATCTGTTCGCGGAGTTCGGCGGTCAGGCGGGTCATCTTCTCCTCGAAGGGTTCGCCGTCGTCCTCGACCTCGGCGGCGCCGACATAGCGACCGGGGGTGAGGATGTAGTTGTGCTGGCGGATGTCGTCGAGCGTGGCGCTCTTGCAGAAGCCAGGTATATCTTTGTAGTCACCGGCAACCTTGTCGCCCCGCCAGGCGTGGTAGGTGTCGGCAATCTTGCGGATGTCTTCGTCGGTCAGTTCGCGATGGACGCGGTCGATCATCGTGCCGAGCTTGCGGGCGTCGATGAAGAGCGTCTGGCCGCGACGGTCACGGAAGCGGCCGTTCTTCTTATCGCGGGCGATGAACCAAAGGCAAACGGGGATCTGTGTTGAATAGAAAAGTTGACCAGGTAACGCCACCATGCAGTCCACCAGGTCGGCCTCAATGATGTTCTTGCGGATTTCACCTTCTCCGGATTGATTCGAGGACATCGATCCGTTGGCCAGGACGAAGCCCGCCAGGCCGGTCGGGGCGAGGTGGTGGATGAAGTGCTGGACCCAGGCGAAGTTGGCGTTGGAGGCGGGTGGCGTGCCGTACTTCCAGCGTTTGTCGTCCTTGAGCAGGTCGCCGCGCCAGTCGCTGTCGTTGAAGGGCGGGTTGGCGATGACGTAGTCGGCCTTTAGGTCCGGGTGCAGGTCACGGTGGAAGCTGTCGGCGTGTTCTTTGCCCAGGTTGTTCTCGATCTGGCGGATGGCGAGGTTCATCTTGGCCAGCCGCCAAGTGGTGTGGTTGGATTCCTGGCCGAAGATGCTGACATCGGCCTTTGCCTTTCCTCCATTACCGTTGCCGCTGGCGTGGGCCTTCACGAATTCTACCGACTGGACGAACATGCCTCCGGAGCCGCAGCACGGGTCATAGACCCGGCCCTTGTAGGGGGCCAGCATCTCTACCAGAACCCGGACGACGCAGCGGGGTGTGTAGAATTGACCGCCTTTCTTGCCTTCGGCGCTGGCGAACTGGGAGAGAAAATACTCATATACGCGGCCCAGGATGTCTTTGGAACGGTTTGCTTTGTCGCCCAACCCGATGTTGCCAACCAGGTCGATGAGCTGGCCGAGGCGCGGGTGGTCGAGGCGCGGGTGGGCGTAGTCCTTGGGCAGCACGCCCTTGAGCGAGGGGTTATCACGCTCGATGGCGAGCATGGCGTCGTCAATGACCTTGCCAATGGTGGGCTGCTTGGCGTTGGCCTTGAGGTTCGACCAGCGGGCCTCCTTCGGTACCCAGAAGATGTTGACTGCCCTGTACTCGTCAGGGTCTTCCGGATCAGCTCCTTTTGCGCGTTCCGCTTCAAGCTTGGCATGTTGTTCTTCGAACGCGTCGGAGATGTACTTGAGGAAGATCAGACCGAGCACGACATGCTTGTACTCGGCTGCATCCATGTTGGAGCGAAGCGCATCGGCGGCCTGCCATAATGCCCGTTCGAAACCGAGGTTGGCTCCGTTGTTGTTCTTGGCCATGGCCATTCACCTCCTTAAGATTTCGGCATTTTTCGTCTATTCTCTGTGTAATCGCTTATGAATGGCGCGTGGCAACACTCACTGGCGGAGATGAAGTAGCAGCCAGATCCCCGTTCAATCTGCTGCCCATCTGTACTCAAAAGCTTCGGCATCGAGGGCGAGTGCCCGGTCCAGTCGCCCTTTCATTTCTTTGCCGCCCGGCATTAATGGCAGCACGGTTGCTGAGAACGAGACTTTGTCGGACATTCTTCTGAAAAAGTGTTCCATCCTTGATGCCTGGGAATCTGAGGCACTCGGAAAGCGGGATCACCGCAACAACCACCTGCGTTCCGAAATCTGCGTCTGAAATATTTCGCAGAAACTACTAAATCTATCCAAAATCAATTCGATTTTTATGAAGATCCGGGTCGCTGTGCTGTCCAGGTCTGGAATCTCCTCTAAGCACCCCATACCTCTGCGGAGCACAACGGTGCAATGAAAACACGAGGCAATTTTCGGAGCGAACATATCAGTCGGTGAATCATCGGAATAATTCAAAAAGATGATGACGATCCCAAAGTGCAATACCCCGGTCTTTAGCAAAATTTATTGCGTCAGTTGAAAAGCCGCTCGGACAAACTACGACGCCTCTTGTGTTATTAGCATCTTTCGGCATTGCTCCATTTAAGGCTCTTATTACGTCAATACCTACGGACGTTGCATGATTTTTACATTGAATGCAAAGGGTTGTTTCTACGCCAATATCGTCATCCCGCCGGGCTATGAGGTCAATCCCCCCATCGCGCGTCGAAGGCGTGGTTTCCACTTTCCATTTCTTTTGTTCCAAGAGCTTTTTCACATGTTCCTCAAATTCCACGCCACTCATTTCTGCATAGTTTCCTTTGAATTCCGATTTCCGTTTTGATAATTTCAAGCGTTCTGGATGGATTAAGCCAAACAAGCCGAAAAGTTCTTCGCTTGACAGTTTTGACTTTAGATCGATTGAAACACTGTCAACCAATTCATCGAAAAGCAATTGCTTTCCCTTTAAAATTTTCTCGATCCGTTCCTCAATCGTATCTTCGATAATATATTTATAAACATTAACAGGAAAAGTTTGGCCGAGACGGTGGGCTCTGTCCTCAGCCTGATGTTCAACGGCAGGATTCCACCAGCGGTCAAAATGAAAAACATATGAAGCGTCCTGTAAATTTAGCCCTTGTCCGCCGGCGCGGAGGGAAAGAATGAGAACCTTGTGATCTCGATTCTCTTTGAATGCTTTAATGATCATGTCTCGCCGCAATTGTGAAAGATCACCGGTATACAGCAGAGGATTAAAGTCTTTAAGTTTTGATGCTATGGCATTTGCTCCATATGTTGAATCCGTGAATTGGGAAAAGATTAGGGCCCGATATCCCTCAGACACGAGAGTAGTCAATCTTTCTAGGACATCATCAAATTTAACTGAGCTTCCCGTAGATGGACAAAAATTGCATATCTGTTTCAATTTCATAATAAGTTCGAGAATGTTTTCTATTCTAACAGACTCACCACTTTCCTTTAGCTGGACGATACCTTCTTTTTCAGCACGCTCATAGTATTCACGCTGCAGCCCATTCATTGTTAGAGATATCTGGTTGACCATTTTGGGTGGAAGCTGTGGGAGCACATCCTGTTTCTTCCGGCGAAGCTGTAAACTTTTATGTTTTTCTTGGAGTTCGAAACCCGGTTTGAGCCTCGGCGGTGTTTCACCTTCTTTAAGGGCCGTTACAAATTCGAGAATAGAAGCGAGATCATCCTCCCGGTTTTCAAGTGGTGTGCCCGTAAGGGCCCAAGCCCGCTGTCGATGAAGAAGTTTACATTTACGACTGATCTCCGCGCCACGATTTTTAATTTGCTGAGCTTCATCAAGAATGACAACATCCCATACACGGCGACGGGGAGGTGATTGAGGATTGTCGGTACAATCAGACCGGAAGGTTCCATAGCTTGTCAGGTAAATATGGGCAAGTGTAACCCATTGCCATGTTCGTTCTGCCGTTGTGCCACGAATGGTGGAGGTACGTAATTCTGGAGCCCAATAATGGATTTCTTTTCGCCACTGACCGACAAGGCCCGCTCGAACAATCAACAGACAAGACTCGATGTGGCGTTGCAGAAACAGGATGCGCAGGGCGCCTATCGCCTGTATTGTCTTCCCGAGTCCCATGTCATCTGCAAGCAACAAGGCATCGCTTGAAAGCAGGGTTTTTATTCCTTCTATCTGATAGTCGAACAAGGTTCCCGGCCATTCCAATGGGCCAATTTTTGATAGTAAAACTTCAGTTGGTGGTTGGAGCAAATAACCTAACCGTTTGGAAAGAGGGATTTCTGGTTCAGCCTTATTGTTATCGATATCTTGTGAAGGTTGCAGAGCCAAGTCTGATCGTGTCGTCTTTGACGATTTTGCCCCGGGTATACCCTCTTTCAAAAGGATATCGGTGAATCCAAAACTACCGCATACACAATCACCAGATTGTGTATGACCGGAAATGAGATTAATTGGTGTATTTAAGGCACATGGAATCATTAACGAGATGGGTATTGGCTGCGTGTTGTTATCCATTGCTGATAAAAATTGGGGGACAGATAGAAACAATGGCGGTACAGATAGTTTTTGTGGAATATACTCGCTAAGCTTAACAGGCCGCCGAAAAAAACCAAACCAGCGCGCCTTTGGAACATCTTCAATATGATGTTCTTTCCACCAGATTGCATCCGTGGTCATCATCATTCCCCTTTATCCGGATACACCTCCCGGAGTCCAATTAATGCCCGCTCAAAGGGCTCTGTGAGTAAGCCCCGTTCTAACAATTCATGTAAAAGCTTCCATTCGCTCGAATCTTCAGGGGGTTTTCCCGGATACCAAAAGAGATTCAGGGGTTCTTCTGCTTCTACTCTGTCCTGTATTTCGGGTGCCGAATAAGGAAGGGCCTTAATTGCCGGCGCAATCCGGCAGACTGGAATCGACAATTGTATATCCTGACAGAAAAGTTCGCTGCCAACCTCTTCAGCGCGACAAAGCATCAATCGCGGTGTTTTCGGACACAAGGAAAGAAGCGATGTGGTTAATTTTTTTGCCGCATGGCGTCGGATATCCGCTTGTCGCCAAAGAAAGGTATGTGGAGTCTCTATGCGGTTATACGTAAATTCTATCGGTTCACCGCGTACATTGATCAGAAAGAGTGCAGCCAAATAGCCAGATCCTTCCTGTGCAGGTTGAATCGTGAGATATCCTGCTATTCCATAATCGTTTAATTCATCAGCATCACGATAAGGAATCGGCATTTCAAATGACCTCCCGAATGTCTAAACCTGCTTGAGTTTGATGTTATCGTTATCTGATCCTTCTTCCGTTTCGACCTCTAAATTCTTATCCTCGGTATAATCCTGTTCAAGTTTTGTAACTTCTATTTCCGGATTATAGCTGGGGTCAAGCCGTTTGAGATCCCATTCCGTAATCCATCCTTTTACATACTGCCGCATCCGAGCGCTGCTCATCTGCTCGATGGATTGCACTGCTGGCGGATCCCAATCGTATGCTCTGGCATGTATGGATTTCACTTTTTCATAAGTTTGAGCCAACACATCTTTGTCCGGCGCTTTTAAAAGCATAAATTCTCTTTGAATGACCCTCATTCCTCTTTCGGCTTGACTGGCCAACAGAAGATCGCTTTCCGTTCCTTTTGCCCTTAATCTGTTAGGTACTTTTTCAAAGTCATCTTTCCCTTCCAGGACAATACTCTGAAAAGCTTGTATGATTGCCAAGACTGATGTTAATCCCGCAACATTTGAAGCTTCCAGTTTTCCCATCCATCGTGCCAATTCTGCATAGGATTTCGCCCGCTGCAAGAGTGTGTAGTATCGGCCAATCAATTCCACTTCATCAATCAGCAGGACCCATCCGGAATAACCTGCCGCAAGAATGAGACGAGCAGCAAATTTAAATCTTTGTAAAGCAAATTCTTTCACCGTAATTTTGTCAATCTTATAGGTCACTGGCTCTCGACACGCTTTAAGATATTTTTTTATTTCTCCGGAATCAATTTTATCACCAGACCAAAACCGGATAATGCGGTTGCTGAGTTCAGGGTCGTTAGACATTCGTTCATATAAAAAAAGAGTGGCGGGAAATCTCGCATTAAGACCGGCCTCCTGATGTGTCCATTGGTAAAAATTAGCATAAGGTTGACCGTTAAACTTCAAAGCAGTGGCAATTTCGGTCATAGCGCTACCCCGTTTACCTGGTACAATCGCAGCTTCAGCCGCCGCCCGATATAGTTTTGCAGGGTCAAAAAGAGGAGTCTCTTTGCTAATAACAATCTTGCTGCATACAAAATTCTGTTCGAGGGCGAGATGCTTCAGATGTTCGAGGAGATGTGATTTCCCGGTGCCAAAATCACCTGCCACTAACATTCCTTCGTTTCCATCACCACTGGTAAGCGCTTGTTTTGTGCTTTCAAGTTGCCGTCGAAATTCATCTTCTATCTCCGGCTGATTAGATCCCAACACCGTGACGGCGTCACGATTTGGCACACCATTACGCAGTGCTTCAATAGCACGCTGATTTCTCACTTGTTCATCAATATTCATTAGTGCACCTCTCCCTCAACTTTTAATCTGTGCCCCTATTTGAAAGGCGAACCAGCGATGCCAGGGGATTTTGTCTTTGCCTGTCTCTGACTTCATCCCAGATCCTCAATTTTAGAGCATCATAACCCCTTAAACCGCGTTTGTCATCACTTAAGAAATCCTTTGATGCAAGAACTATAACAAGCAGGCCTTCCATTTCGTCCGTTCCATCAATGAATTGGCGAAGTACCTCATAGGCATCCAGCACGGCAGGTGTGATATAGAAAAAACCATCATCAGGATTCCTCAATCTTTTTGGAACATAAACAAGGTATCGCGTGATGTCAAGCGCAAGTACAAGGCCACTTTTGCCGTTAACCCTCAGCCAGTGGGCAAGAGAAAACAGCATATGCCGGGCATTATGCCGGGCAATCTTTTGAAAGATCAATGCTTCCTTTAAGGTAGAAATTAACCGAAGCTCGCCTCGCAGCCATTCTTTCACAGCATTGCTCAGAAAAACAGATGGTCCTGCTGTGTCAAGCTGATTTAGGCAAAGAC
The DNA here is from genome assembly GCA_964351355.1 of uncultured Smithella sp. Classification (GTDB taxonomy): domain Bacteria; phylum Desulfobacterota; class Syntrophia; order Syntrophales; family Smithellaceae; genus UBA8904. The sequence goes on along the minus strand of CAYGNV010000018.1, from coordinate 1,005 downwards.
GAATCATGGCAATTCTAAATTCCTGGCTCATTTCAAAATCATGAAAGATTTCTTTTTCAAGGCATGAACGTAGTTCCTTTCGTAAAAACATTTCCTCGCGCTTATTGATCTCAGCTATGTTTTGAAGGTTAAAATCCTCGTGTTGTTTCGGCAATTGATAACCGTTTTGGTTAAAGATCTTTTTAATAAAGGCGTGTGACAGTTCATCCCAGTCAATCTGTCGAGCTACTTCGTGAAACAACTTGTCAATCATGTGAATCTTTGTTGAAACAGCATCAACGGATGTAAAAATATAGTTTTCTTCCTCTGAAGTTTTGTGCAGTAACGTTAGTAATTGGTTATGATCAATATCTTCCACAGGGACACAGAATTTTACGGCCGCGCCACCACGTTTAATAAAATTATGCAGATACTCCCCACGAATCGTGTCTAACCACTCTTTTGGTGTGATGTACATGGCGATAGCCCCCTAATCCTTTGAAAACGAGATACCATAATAATTTTTTTCTCGGCCTTCCTGTGTAATGACCCTGATTGTGTGCCTTGTGATTCCTCTGTCCGAAAAACGTATGACAAACCCCTCCTTTGTTTTTGTTACACCGCTCCGGTCAAGAAGATAAACATCTCGCGCGAATTCTTGCCGTGAATATTCCTTGGCCTGTCCCGGTAGTAGCGTCAATAATTTGTATATCTCAAGAAGGGGTATCACGATGTCCTTGCCGATTTGATCCTTCCCACGACTTTTTATGAGAGTCCCATATGCCGAAAAAAGACTCTCCAGAAACGCTTCCGGTTTAAATCTTACAGGTTTATTCTGTAATGCCTTAAGGTGACTAATAAGGATAGAGGGTCTTAAACGTTTTTCTTTTGTCCTATCAATTTGAACAGCAAGCTCATTAGGCAGGATGCGGATGAGAAAAGGATAACAATATAATCTTTCATCCTGTTCAAAGATTTTTACTCCCAAAGTTTGGGACATCTCCAGGAGTTCTTCAGGAAATGCTC